>JAOAQX010000003.1 GCA_025210805.1 Flavobacteriales bacterium | reverse complement strand
TAATGAAAATAATCCTGCTGGAACACATACTTACCAGTGGTATAGAGCAGATAATAATACAGGATTAAATAGAGCGGCAATTGCAGGAGCTACTAATTCAACTTATGCCTTAGTGGCTGCGGATAATGGTAAATTTATTCAATTTGAAGTTACGCCAGTTGCAAGTGCTGGTACCACTCCGGGTATGACTACCGCTTCGAATTATTCGTCTGCAATAGCGTCAGCCATTCCAGCTACTGCTAGTCTGACCTTTACGATTACTGATAATAATATCCCGAATGGGAAATTTCACCATTTTGATAATGGTTTTGTAAACTTATTTGATGGTGTTACAACGTATTCTTCTGCGAATAGTAATGATAATAAGTTGCATCCTACGGAATATGACAATACCTCAAGTTTTGCTCAGTCAAATATCAAAAACAATAAGAATTCACCCTTAATGTTTAGGTTTGCCAATAATCAGAATACAGGAACTACGTTGAAGGTAGTATGGTATAATTATGATCAGGGAAATAATAAAACAGGTTTTAAACGATCAAGATTAATCATGGAGCTTTTCAATGGGAATACGCTGGTGCAATCTGCATTTAGTACCGTTCACGCAGATGAATCTGAATCTATCGCTAGAGATTTTTCGGTTACAGCTACGGGTACATTTAATAGAGTAGTTATTAGAACTGCTGATGATACGAAGAAGCACGTAATGATTTCTGAAATTGAAATAAACAATGGAAACACAACCGTTGCAGCAGGAAGTATTTCAACAGACTAATTATTGAAAACACAATATAAAAAAAGGTCTCGACCAAATAATTTGGTCGAGACCTTTTTTTTATGAATAAATTCTAATTATAGATTTTCATTTTATTGAAACTGTTTTATATCATGATGTATATTAATCATTGATCACATCTGTATATTGAGTATTACAAGGAAAACACAAAGGATCTTCATCATTTAGAGCTTCGTTTTTTTGGGTTAGAAATAAAAGAGGATTGATTTCAAATAAATAAGTTTATAATATTTTTCTATCTATAACGATATGTATTTATAAAGCGTATATATTCTGTCACATTGTTTTTTTATTAAAAACAACTTATATTTACCTGATAAATAGTTTGTTATGAAAAGTGTAATTATTGTAAAAGTATCAATAAAAAGTATTATTCTATTATTTTTGTATATGTCTGATAATATTTATGGCCAAGTAGGAGTTGGGACATCAAACCCAGATCCCAGTGCTATTTTGGAATTGAAAGCGGTAAACAGAGGTTTTCTACCACCTAGATTAACGGAAACTCAAATGAATAATATCCAGACTCCGTCATCAGGATTAATTGTTTATTGTAGTAATTGTTGTACAGGAACAGGTCGATTAACATTTTATAATGGTAGCGAGTGGAAGGAGCTTCCACTATGTAATTTTGCTCCATCTGCAGCATTACTGTCTATAGGAGGAACAACACAAGTGGGAGAAGTACTTTCTGCTAGTTTTACCTATATAGATAGTGAAAATGATGCAGCTGGAATACATACTTATCAATGGTATAGAGCGGATAATAATATAGGGTTAAATAGAGTCGCAATTGCTGGCGCTACAGATTCTTTATATAGCTTGGTTGCAGCCGACAATGGTAAATTTATTCAGTTTGAGGTAACCCCGGTTGCAAGTTCAGGTACTTTGTCTGGTGTTGCAACATCTAGTAGTTATGTGGGAGTCATAACGAATTCGGTACCAACTCCATTAATCATTAATAACTCTAGCGTGACAGTTACGGGTGATCATTTTTCAAATGATTTAAACACTTTGCAGGTGTACTTTAATAATAACCTGAATGATGCTGCACCAACAGATGATGGTAACGATGATCACAAAATGCACCATGGAACATCTGTATCCATACCTCTTGGGCAAACTTATACTGCGGCTCATCAGGTGAAATTATATTGGTATCATCCAATGGAGAATAAAAATTGGGGAGTTTATATTAAATTTTTTAATGGAGCAGTTCAAGTAGGAGCAACAACTGCAACACCTTCCGCTAATCTTGATGATCAAGGAAATCAACTACTCACAGCTACCTCCACGGGCAATTTTAACACAATTGTAGTAGGAGCTATTGATAAGAATGGTGGGAATGCCCCAACTGATGGAAGTATCGATGGAGGAAAGGATGCTCGAATAAGAGAAATAGAACTTTGGACGCCAAGCCCAAATTCACAAGAAGTAGAGATAAGTATCAATTAATCTCAATGACCGATACAAGAAGACTAAACAATAAAAAACTCGGCGATAATACCATCAGAAATCATCCAGTGTTCTGGTTTTAATTGAAGGTTTTTTGGGGATTCGATAAAGTACATTTTTTGGAATTTCATGTTTTCCCAAAATTCCTTTTGAAAATCTAAAGGAAAATTTAAAAGTTCCTCTTTATGAATTCCCGAGGCTCTTCGTAAGGATACCATTAACCATTCATTAAAACGATCTTTTGTTGACAGTTTTTCTACCTCCCAGAAGCATGTTTTTTGGCGAATACTTTGAATATATTTAGGATTATTTGAAATATTCCACCTTCTTTCATTACCTGAAAATGAATGAGCCCCTGGGCCTATTCCTATATAGTTTTTTCCCTGCCAATAGGCTTGATTGTGTTGAGATCTTTTTCCCTGTTTAGCAAAATTAGAAAGCTCATAATGGTCATAGGTATTTTCTTGAGCCCATTTTCTAAGATATTCAAAGTCTTGAACGGCTTTTTGATCTTTGATCGGTAAGTTTTTTCCTTTAGAAATCCGATAAGCCAATTTTGTATCAGGCTCCACCGTAAGTGCATAACAAGAAAGGTGAGGAGGATGAAATTTTTTTACAATTTCTAGGTTCTTTTTCCAAAAAGTATCGTTGATTGGGTTACCGTAAATCAAATCAATTGAAAAATTCTCTTTAAAATCAGATTGTACAATATCCTCTAAAGCTTTTATGGATTGATTGGCTTGGTGGTTTCTTCCCATATTTTTGAGTTCTTCATCAAAAAATGACTGAACCCCCATGCTCAATCTCGTAAATCCTAATTTTTTCCAAAATTTCAACTTTTCTGGAGAAATATCTTCTGGATTACACTCTAGAGTGATTTCTTGAATTTCAGAGAAATCAAGGTTTTGTTTTAGTGTATCGACAATAAGTTCTAAGTTAGAATTCTTTAATATTGAGGGGGTTCCTCCACCAAAATAAAGTGTTTCGATACCATTTTTCCATGCTCTTTTCCTTTGTAAAAACTCTTGAATAAGTGCTAAAACCAATTCATCTTCCAAAGCCAAATTAGTTTGAAAATAAAAATTGCAATAAGCGCAAGCTTTCCTGCAAAATGGAATATGAAAATAGAGTGCTGACAAAGGAGTTTTATTTAGCTTTTGAAAGAATCAAACGGATGGTTGTTCCTACGTTTACAGTAGATTTTAGAACATAGATATCTCCATGATGATACATTTCTACAATTCTTTTGGCAAGAGATAAACCTAAGCCCCAACCTCTTGTTTTGGTGGTGAAACCTGGTTCAAAAATGGTTTTAAAATTAGCCAATTTTATTCCCTTTCCAGTGTCTGTGATATCAATATAGATATTCTGATCTTTATCGAAAATGTGTAGTGAAATTTCTCCTTCGCCTTGAATAGAATCTACAGAGTTTCGAATTAAATTTTCGATCACCCAAGACATCAATTCTTTATTGAGGTTTATCGTGTATTCATCAGCTTCGCAAGTGAATTCAAAGTTGATTTTTTGAGAAGAACGCCTTCTGAGATATTGGTAAGCATTTCTGACAACTGGAACGATATTTTGAGGCTCTAAGCCTGGTTGAGCTCCAATTTTAGAAAATCTTTCGGTGATAATTTGAAGTCGGTTTAAATCTTTTTGGATTTCTGCTAATGTTTCATCAGGTACATCGTGTATTTTAAGTAATTCAAACCATCCTAAAAGAGAAGAAAGAGGCGTTCCTATTTGATGTGCCGTTTCTCTTGCCATACCTGCCCACACAAGGCTTTGTTCAGATTTTCTACTGGCAGAAAATGCCCAATATGCCAAGGCAATAAAGAATGCCAAAGTGGTAAAAAGAATATAAGGGTAAATCTTGAGTTTATATAAAACAGAAGAATTGGTATAAAAAATCTTTACTTGGTTATTTTCGCCACTTTCGGGATCCAAAAAACCTTTGATTTGAATGGGTGGATAATCCTTCTCCATATTTCTAATGAGCTGGAGTGTATCAACACCTTCGTCAATATTCAAAGCATTTACGACCTCTTGAGTTTTTTCATTGAAAATGATCATTGGAATGGTGCTGTTGTTTTGCACGATATCCAAAAAGAGATCGATGTCACTACATCCATCTTTAAGATTTTCAATGTGTTGGTAGGCTTTTGCCCAGATTTCTACCTTTTTTACTTCTTCGTATTTGAGTTCCGAAATAAGCGTGTTTGAGTAAATAATCGTAATGGCAACGATACCAAAGGCAGAGATAAAAAACAATCTCTTCCACCAACGACGAAACTGATAGATTGCTTGCACCTGATTTATTCTTTAACCAGATTATAACCAATAGAAAGACTCAAGAAAGTATTGTTTTGAGTGTATCCAAAGTTTTCTGGCTTGACCAATTTATCTACAAAACCGATATGGTATTTGATATTGATATTGACAGATCTTTTTACCTGATATCCGATATTGAAATACACGCCAATATCTCCAAAATTATAATACTTCTTTACATCAATTGCTTGATCAAATTGATCTAAACGTTTTCTTTTTGCAGACATTAATAAATCAAAATCAGCTCCCAAGCCAATAAAGGCTTGGTCTTTAAAACAGTATTCTAAACCTACGGGAATACTCAAATAATTATTGATATAATTTTCTAGAGGAAGATGAAAACTCTCTCTCTGTAGCTGTGAGCGATAATTGAGCCCAGAAACAAAAGAAAATTTACTAAAAACGTTCTTTTTGTAGTAAATCCCGAGCTCCTCCCCAAGAAGACTTTTTTCATTTGGATGGGAAATTACACTTCCTAAATAAACTCCAAACTCTTTGTCGTTCTGTGCTTGAGATGAAAAGAAAAATAATCCTAGGGTTATAATCAATAGCTTTTTCATAGGTAGATTTCAAATTGGATTCTAAAGATAAAAAAAAACAACTGCCTACGGCTATTTCATCTTCAAAAATTGAACTTCTTGGTGTGTTAGTTCTCTATATTGCCCTCTTTTAAGATTCTTTTTGGTAAGTCCTGCATAAAAAGCACGATCTAGTCGATCAATAGTGTATCCAAGTTCTTCAAAAACTCTTCTGATAACTTGATTTCTTCCACTCTTAAATTGCATTCCAATTTCTCTTTTCTTACCTTCTATATATGCCATTTCGAGTGGCTTAAAGAATCCATCTTCTAAATCGATTCCTTCTTGTATTTTATCAAAATCAGCTTTTGTTAAAGGCTTTGCAAGTACAATATAGTAAATTTGAGTGGCTCCATGAATAGGATGCGTCATTTTTCTAGAGACATCACCATCATTGGTAAACAATAGAGTTCCTGTGGTGTTTTTGTCCAATCGTCCAACGGGATAAATTCTTTCGTTACAGGCTTTTTTAATCAAATCCATCACTGTTTTTCGCTCTTCATTTTCAGAAGTTGTGGTGATAAATCCTTTGGGTTTATTCATTACGAAATAACGCTGTTTTTCCCCTTTTATTCTTACTCCATCAAACTGAACAACATCTTTTTTGCCTATTTTGTGACTAAGATCTGTTACTACTTTTCCGTTTACTTTTACTAAACCAGATGTGATGTATTTTTCTACTTCTCTTCTAGAACCCAATCCTGAATGTGCCAAATATTTATTGATTCGCATTAAATCTTTGTTTTTGGCAAAAGTTCCTTTTTTAGGTTTTGAAAATTTCCTTCCTGCTATTCTTTTTTTATCTACAAATCGCTTAGAACCCCCTTTCTTGTCATCAGAATTGTTGTCATCAGAATTATTGCGTTTGTCGTCAGGTGAAAATTCTTTTTTCGATGAAAATTTATTTCCTTTGTCAAATCTTTCATTTCCAAAAGATTCTCTATTTCGTCTTGAACTAAACCCTTTTTTTGAGCTGTTTTTTTTAAAATTTTTTCTCATAATTTGTTTTTTGGCACAGTGGTTGCAAATATGTTTTTAGGTATTGATTTTTCATAAGTGAAAAAAACTAGGTTAAGAGGAAAAGAGGATTGCGAGAGTAATCCTCTTTTCATTTATAACACTTTTTCTATTACACTTATTAAGCAATCGAATCCCCATTATTTGCTTCACTGTTGGGTTCCACGAAGTAGAGTTTTCCATCTTCTTTTTCAGATAATAAAATCATTCCTTCACTTTCTACTCCTCTCATTTTTCTTGGCGCTAGGTTTACCAAAACCATCACTTTTTTACCGATAATTTCTTCTGCATTATAGTGTTCTGCAATTCCAGAAATTATTGTTCTTTGATCTATTCCTGTGTCCACCTTTAATTGAAGAAGTTTTTT
This sequence comes from Flavobacteriales bacterium, assembly GCA_025210805.1. Lineage (NCBI taxonomy): Bacteria > Pseudomonadati > Bacteroidota > Flavobacteriia > Flavobacteriales > Flavobacteriales bacterium. The sequence goes on along the minus strand of JAOAQX010000003.1, from coordinate 202,395 downwards.
GGTTTTTTTCATTTTCTGCGCTTCCAAAATAGTTCCTACTCTTAGGTCCATTTTCATAAAGTCGTCAAAAGTTGTTTCTTCTTTTTGTGGTGTCACTTGGTTGTTGTTTTCTTGTTGTTTTTGTGCTTTAGCTTCCAGCTTTTGCACTTGCTCTTCAACCGTTGCGTCTTCTACTCTTTCAAATAATAGACTTGCCTTGTTTATTTTATGACCTGATTTTAGGAGGTCTTTTTCTCCTGCCATTTCCCAAGTAGTATTATCAAAGGCGAGCATGTTCTTGAGTTTTTCGGAAGTATTCGGGATAAACGGTTCAGCAAGAATTGCTAGTTGGGCACAAATTTGCATAGAAACATACAAAATGTTTTTAGCTATTTGTTCATCTGTTTTATAATGCTTCCAAGGCTCTTCCTCTGTCAAATATTTATTACCCAGTCTTGCTAAAGCCATCATTTCTGATTGAGCCTCGCGAATGCGGTAACGTTCCATAGACTGTTCTACTTTTGTTTTAAACTGAGTAGAAAGCTCCAAAGTTTCTAAGTCTCTTTTTGATGGATTTTCAAAATGAGGTATTTCTCCTCCCCAATATTTATTAATCAAAACTAAAACTCGATTCACAAAATTTCCAAAAACCCCTACAAGTTCGCTATTGTTTTTTCCTTGGAAATCTTGCCAAGTAAAATCGTTATCTTTTGTTTCTGGGGCGATTGCTGTAAGCATATATCTCAAAGAATCTTGTTTTCCTGGGAATTCCTGAAGGTATTCGTGCAGCCATACTGCCCAATCTCTTGAAGTTGAAATCTTTTTCCCTTCGAGATTTAAAAATTCCATTCCAGGAACATTGGAAGGGAGTACATAATCTCCATGTGCTTTTAGCATAGATGGAAAAATAATACAATGGAAAACAATATTGTCTTTTCCAATAAAATGAATGAGTTCCGTATTGTTATCTTTCCAATAGTCTTCCCAATTTTTGTTATTGGCGGTTGCCCATTCTTTGGATGCCGAAATATATCCGATAGGAGCATCAAACCATACATAAAGTACTTTTCCCTCGGCGTTTTCTACAGGAACTTTTATTCCCCAATCTAAATCTCGAGTAACTGCTCTGGGTACCAATCCTTGATCAATCCATGACTTGCATTGTCCATAAACATTTACTTTCCAATCATCTTGATGCCCCTCTACAATCCATTCTTCAAGCCAATCAGAATATTTATCTAATGGTAAATACCAGTGTTTTGTTTCCTTTTTAATAGGTTTTGCTCCACTGATAGTAGATTTTGGTTCAATTAATTCTTCTGGAGATAAGGAAGTTCCACATTTTTCACACTGGTCACCATAGGCTTCTTCATTTTTACAATGTGGGCAGGTTCCTTGAATATAACGATCGGCAAGAAATTGTTTTTCTTGTTCATCATAATATTGCTGAGAAGTTTTTTCAATAAATTCTCCTTTTTCATGAAGGTTTAAGAAAAATTCTTGAGCCGTTTCATGGTGTGTTTTATTGGATGTTCTAGAATAGATATCAAAAGAAATTCCAAATTCTTCAAAGGAATCTTTGATGATGTTGTGGTATTTATCAACAATTTGCTGAGGCGAAACACCTTCTTTTCGAGCCTTCATGGTGATTGCCATACCGTGTTCATCAGAACCACAAACAAAAAGTACATCGTTGTTTCTGAGTCTTTGGTATCTTGCAAAAATATCTGCAGGAATATATACTCCTGCCAAATGCCCAATATGCACAGGTCCATTGGTGTAAGGCAATGCAGCCGTTATGGTAAATCGTCTTTTTTCCACAGTTTTATCTATTTTTTTGAATCAAAAGGCAAAGTTACGGCTTTCCAAATTGATAGCCTCTACTATAGAACGGAAAAGGTTTGCATATTTATTATCCAAGCACTTGTTATTTAATGAAAATACAATATTTTTACCCGATGAAAAAAGCACTAATATTTTTTTTATTTCTTATTGGAATAAATACTTACGGACAAGATTTTACTAGTGGAGTTCAATATAGCTCTGCCAATACTGGTTTTTTTGTTAATGTTGGATTACTTACACCACTTACTGACGGATACACAAAAATACTACTCCATACAGGAGTTTCTTTAGGAATTGAGGAAGGTTATACTCCTGGCCCATACAAATCAACAAAAATCAGTAATTATATTAAATCTGAAATGGCTGGTCAAACATTAAAAAGTTACAGTTTATCAGATTTTGATATTGGGCTTACCTATTCTTTTGAGTTAGGAGGAATGATTGATTTTGCTGATTCTGAATTCGCCATCGGAGGTGGAGTCAAGATTTCAAGATATACTTCTGCAACAGCCAATTATCGAGTAAATTCTCAGACAAAAGGATTTGCTCTTATCACCAATCATGCTCAAACAATTTCTTACGAACTTACTGACGAAGGTAGCTGGGCTTTAAGTCCCATGTTTACATTTGCTTACCATGGTTTCTTTATGTCCTATTCTCCTCAAACTTGGGATGAATTAGAAACAATCAATCACACATTTTGTATTGGAATGCGCATTCAAGACTAAAAATAAATGTGAGTTAGGAATGATTAATTCTCTCAGCACATCGGATTCCGTCCAGAGCAGCAGAGAGAATTCCACCTGCATAGCCTGCTCCTTCTCCACATGGGTATAAATTTTCTACTTGAGGATGGGTCAGTTTTTCTGTATCACGAGGGATTTGGATAGGTGCTGAAGTTCTAGATTCTACACCCACAACATTTGCCTCTTCTGTGTAATATCCTTTCATTTTTCTACCAAAAGCTCTAAAACCGTCTTTAAGTCTTGAAGCAACAAAATTAGGAAGTACTTCATCCAGAGAGCTCGGTGTAAGACCAGGGATATAAGAGCATTTATTCAAATTTGTGGAAACCTTACCTTCACAAAAATCGGTCATTCTTTGTGCTGGGGCTTTTTGTGTTTTTCCACCTATTTCCCAGTTTTTTTGTTCAATAGATTTTTGGAAATTCAAAGAGGTAAAAGCACCATCTTTTTCAAAATTTGGTAACTGGTGGGGATCAATACTTACCACAATTCCCGAATTTGCATATCGAGAACTACGGGTAGAAGCACTCATTCCATTCACAACCACTTCGCCATTTGCTGTTGCTGCGGGAACAATATGACCTCCTGGACACATACAGAATGAATAAACACCTTCTCCTCGTACTTGCTGTACTAATGAATAAGCAGCAGCAGGTAAATATGAAGAACGTATATCACAATGATATTGAATAGAATCAATGATTGTTTGTGGATGTTCTACACGTACTCCTAATGCAAAAGGTTTGGCAATCAATTCCCAATTTTTCTCACGAAAAAGCTCGTAGATATCTCTTGCCGAGTGCCCTGTTGCAAGAATACAGTGTTTTCCTTCAAAGGTATTTCCGTGTTGATCCTTTACTGAGTCAAATGCACCATTTTTTGAAATTATGTCTGTTACCCGTGTATTAAAATGAAATTCTCCTCCGCAATCGATTATCATTTCGCGCATTTTTGCAATAATCTTAGGAAGTTTATTTGTTCCAATATGAGGATGAGCATCCGTGAGAATATCTTCTTTTGCTCCAAAGAACACAAGAATCTCCAATGCTTCCATTAAATTTCCTCTTTTGTTTGAGCGGGTGTAAAGTTTTCCATCTGAATAAGTACCTGCTCCTCCTTCGCCAAAGCAATAATTAGAATCTGGATTTACCTCGTGTAATCTATGGATAATCCCTAAATCTTTTCTTCTTTCAATAACATCTTTTCCTCTTTCTAAAACAATGGGTTTTTTACCTTGTTCTATCAGTTTGAGTGCCGCAAAAAGTCCTGCAGGACCACTTCCAATAATTATGGTTCTTTCTGCATTCTCCACATTTTGGGATGGAAATTTATAAGAGCGTTCAGTATGTTTTTCTCCATTAAAGAACACCTGATACTTAAGGAGGATTTTCACTTTTTTACGAGCATCAATAGATTTTCTAAGAAGTTTAATTCCTTGAATTTCTTTTTTATTGATTCTTAGTTTTTTGGCAATATGAATCTGATGACTTTCTGTAAAATGAGCTTGTTTAGGTGTCAAGCTTATTTGAACCTCTTTTGGCATTGTGTAGTAAGTAAGGTGTATATTGTTTTATTCGAAGGTAAGAATGAGATGAAGGCCACGAGTTTTTACGTTATCAAAAATATCGTAATAGGGTGTTCCATTATCAACTTTTAAATCGGTAAGTCCGTAAACATATTTAGCTTCTATACCTAGTTTAAAAAATTCAAGGTATAAGTCCACTCCCATTCCGAAATGTAAGCCAAAATCCAGAGGTTTAAGGTTTAATACTTCAACTTCTTCCACTTTTTCGTCTGATGACATATCTATTGTCATATGTGAACCTGAGAAAATATAAGGTCTAAAATTACCTCTTCTCATGGCTCTGAATTTTAAAGTAAATGGAATATGCCCTAAGGCTGCTTCGTCTAGCTTTGTCAAAGTTTCAATAGAAGTAGGAGGTAAGCCTGGGATATTGCTGGTCTCGAGCGTACGGTATTCAATAGATCTGTTTACCAAAATAAGGGAAGGTGTAAATCTTAGATTGAAGTGTTTGTTGAGGCGTAAATCTGCAATAAATCCTACATTAAAACCTGAAGACTTAACCGTTTCAGCTGTAAGAATATTGGTTTCAGAGATTTTGTCATTGAATTTTAAATTCAATCCGTCATTTGTTAAACCTACTTGGAAACCAAAATGATAAGGTTTTTTATCTAATTTTGGAATATTCCAAATTCGCTTTCTATCCTGTGCCATTAGTGCTGAAACAGAAAATAGAAAAACTAGTAAAAAAAGTCCAAAATTAGATTTCATATCCTTCATAACGTTTTTGTCTATTAACTTATTGCTTAGTTCCCGAGTAGATACTTGCAATTCCCATGGTTAGAGGTCTGCATTTTGGCTCTAAGTAACCACAATTTGTCATAATATCCAAAAACTCTTGTCCGAAAGGAAAAGCGGCTACAGATTCTGGTAAATAAGTATATGCAGAATCGTCTTTTGAAACCATTTTCCCTATTCCTGGGAGTATTTTGGTAGAATAAAAATTATAAAACTGCTTAAAAGGTGTTGTTGTTGGTTGAGAAAATTCCAAAACATATAGGAATCCACCTGGTTTTAATACTCGGTGTATTTCTTTTAATCCTTTTTCGAGATTTGCAAAATTCCTTACACCAAAGGCTACCGTGATAGCGTCAAAGTGGTTGTCTGGAAAGGGCATTTCTTCTGCATCGCCAAGGATGAAGTTTACGTCATTATCTATCCCTCTTTCTTTGAGTTTTTCTCGACCTACTTCTAGCATTCCTTCGGAGATATCTAAACCAGTAATTTTTATACCTGGCTTATGAAGTGTAATAGCTAGATCTCCTGTTCCTGTGGCAATATCCAAAATATTGTTTACAGAATTTTGATGAAGCATTTTCTTTACTTTTTTTCTCCAACTTACATCTATTCCCATAGAAAGTACACGATTGAGTAGATCGTATTTAGGAGCAATATTATCAAACATTGTTGCTACTTGCTCTTTCTTTCCGTCTTTGGAATCTTTGTAGGGTGTGACAGTTTTTTTCAAGGTCTTATGATTTTGTGACAAATATACAGATTTGTCATAAGACCTTGCTTTTTTTATACACGAATGAATTTACTTTTTTGTTTTTTACACAAAGGGTTCTAATAGATTATTTGGGTCATATTGAAAAATATTTAAGCCATTTGTATCTGTCTTTTCTAAATCGGGTTTATGAGTCAATACAAGCTCTAGCATTCTACTGTCTCCCGTGTTTTTCAAACAAGACAAAGCATACATAGTTATATTTGTTCCTTTGTAATTTACTCCGTTTGGGTTTGCTCCTTGCTCCAATAAATATTGAGCAAGTGCTAAATGGTTATTGTAAACAGCTAATATTAAAGCATTCCATCCCTTTTTATTTCTCAAATCTATTTCTGGAACATAAGGTATTATTTCTTTGATTTTTTTCAAATCACCATTTTTTGCTGCTTCCCAAAATTGCTTGTAGTAATCTTTGTATAGCGTAATATCAAAATCTATTGTTGCAATGGTAATTCCACAGTCATCTTCATCAATAATCGTTTTAGGTTTTTGATTGCTTTTATTTGTACTAATGGAAGTTTTATAGATTTCCCATTCTCCAAATTTCATCATTTGGTAGGGTCTAAAAGTAAAAGCTCTAAACTGATTCCTAATTTCTTCAGCCGTTTTGTTATAATCGATTTCAAGATTTGAGTAATCAATAGTTTTTTTGGAATAATAAGAGCTATTTCTGCTAGATTGTGGAGTGCTATCATATTTCCCTGACACTAGATTGTCAATGTTTTTTATCACAATACTTATTCCATAATCCATATAGGTTTTATACAGAATTTCACTATTTTCTATATACTTTATCGGGAATATTAATTGATCAATAATATCACCCGTATCGATTCCTGCATCTATTTTATGTAGCGTTACCCCCGAAAATTCCTCGCCATGCAGTAAAGGTAAGGCTGAAGTAAACATGCCTTTATACTGTGGTAAAGCCGAAAAATGAATATTAAACAACTCTTTTGTTTTAAATAATTCGGGTTTTATAATTCGATCAAATTCCATGGAGAAAAATACTAAATCCTCCAATTCATACAGCTCTTCAAGGTTAGTTTCTTTTATTCCTTCCTTTCTAGCAAATGAGTGAAAAGAAGGTTGCCAAGAGTCCTCACCATGATCATTTTTGTTCCTTATGTATAAGAAATTAGAGTCTTTATGTTTGTTCTTGAGATAGGCTAATATAGAGATGGCAATCTCATTTTTTCCTGCTACACAGATATGTTTCATTGTATGATGTAATTTTTTTTTTGCTTGAATTCCTAATATTTAGTGCTAAAATTAGTGATTAAATTTTATATACTTATTAGACTTGATGAAATCTGTATTTAAAACATTCGATTTGTTATAATTTTTAACTTTTTAGTTAAAAACTGATTGCAAAAAAAATAATGAACAATTTCTTTCGTTTATATTTGCATGCTAAAGCGAAGCTTTTGTATCCTTAAACCAGAAAATCACACATTCTTAAATATGTCGGATCAATCTTATTTTCAAGCAAAAGACCTTATCAAATTTGTTCTCAAAAACTGGAAAACCTTCCTAATTGTAGGGGTTGTTGCAGTAGTTCTTTCTATTATTTTCTCGAGTAGTACTTTTATCAGACCAAAATACAAGTCTATCGCAACGGTGTATGCAACTACTACTCCGTCTGTTTCGGCAGCACTTACGGTGGAGGATAATCCTTATCGTAAAAATGTTTTAGAATTTGGAGAAGAAGAAAATGCAGAACAACTTATTCAAATTCTTAGATCGGATATGATTAAAGAAGTGATCATTAAAGAATTTGAACTCGGAAAACATTATTGGTTAGATCCAAATCATGAAAAATATGAAGCTTGGCTCGATAATTTGTATAGAAAACACATTACCTTTAAAAAAAATTCCTATTTAGCTGTTGAGATCAATGTGGTAGACTATGATGCCCAAAGAGCCGCAGATATTGCTAACAGAATCGTTGAGTTGATTGATGAAGTAATACTAAAAATCAAAACGGATAGAGCTAAAGAAGCCTTAGTAATAATGGAAGAATATGCCCGTAAAGTTCAAGCAGAAATGGATTCTATTAATAGAGAGGCAACATCTTATTTTGGTGAAGGATATATTTCGGCAGATCAACAATCTCAAAAACTTTCAGAACAATTGGGTATTGCTATCCGTAATAATAATAAACGCGCTGAAGGAAAAATACGAGAAGAATTAAAGAAATTGGGAAAATATGCCGCTCAGATTTATCAGTTTGAACATCGAGCTATGTATCTCAATAGAAATTTGGAAATAACGAGAAAGCAGCTGCATAATATTCAAATAGACAATCTAAAACCAATGACCAATAAATTTGTAATCAACAAAGCTAAACCTGCTTACAAAAAACATTATCCAATACGTTCATTGATTGTAATTGGTGCAGCTCTTTTAGCATTTGTTATTACTCTTACAGTATTGTATTTCAAAGAAAATATTCACGAATTTAAATCCTAATTCTTCTTTGGAAAATCTCCTGAATATACTCAAAGGTGAAAAAGCTCATTTTTGGATTCCTATTTTGGTTTCTGTTTTTTTTCTTGGGCTTTCCACTTATTTCCTCCAACAAGACAAATTGGTTTTTGCTGTGGCAGTTCCTTTTGTGCTTGTGGTTGTTTATTGGGTGATATTCAAGATTGATTATTTTTTCTATTTGCTTGCCATAACCATTCCTTTGAGTGCTTCTTTGGAGGAGTTTGGAATTTATACCTCTATGGCAATTGATATTTCTTTACCAGCGGAGCCCATTTTGGTGTTTTTGTTAGGGGTTTCTTTTTATAAATTCTTCTTCTATTTTGATGACTTTAGAGGAATGAGAAAGCATCCTATCTTTATCGCTTTACTCGTTTATTTGCTCGCCATGCTTTTTTCTGTAGTTACCAGTGAAATGCCTTTGGTGGCTATTAAATCCTTTATTTCTAAATGGTGGTTTATATTTCCAGTCGTTATTCTAGGGTATCAATTTTTTAAGAAAGATCGAAATTATCATCAATTTTTGCTACTACTTTCGGTTTTTACTTCTATTGTAGTTTTATACTCCGTAGTGCGTTTGGCTAGTAAAGGTTTTGAGTTGCATTATGCACATTTTGTTATGCAACCTTTTTATAAGGATCATACAGTTTATGGAGCATCTATAACCTTTGTGATGTTTTTGTCATTCTTTCAAATATTTCAAAAGAACATTTCTGTTTTCTATCGATTTATTTATATCTTAACCACTGTTGTTTTGCTTATCGGAATCGGTTTTTCATATACCCGAGCAGCATGGGTGAGTATTATTGCGGCAATAGGCGTGTGGTTTTTAATAAAAGCCAGAATTCCTTTTAAATATGTCTTAGGATTAGGACTCATTTTAGGAACAACGGTTTATTCATACTGGGATGATATTTATTTTGCTTTAAACAAAAACTCTCAAGATTCCTCAGGAAATATTACTGAGCACATCAATTCTATGTCCAATATTTCTACCGATGCATCTAATGTAGAACGACTTAATAGATGGTTTTGTGCAATCGAACTCTGGAAAGAAAAGCCCATTACGGGTTGGGGACCAGGAACCTACCAATTTGAGTACGGACGTTTTCAAAAATCCTATAGTAGAAGCCTTATTTCTACTAATGATGGAAACCTTGGAAATGCGCATAGTGAATTTTTAGGTTCACTTGCAGACTCGGGGGTGATAGGCTTTTTGGGTCTGGCAATTTTACTCTATGTGTTTTTTTCGCAGTCAATTAAATTGTATTATCGGGTAGAAAACCCCGATTATAAATATTGGGTTATGGCAGCAATATTAGGAAACGCTTCCTATTTTACACATGGAATCCTCAATAATTACCTCGATACCGAAAAAGTAGCCGTTTTTGTTTGGTTGGCATTCTCAATCATCATTATTATTGATAATAAAGACCGAAAAGCGATCTCTTAGTTATGAAATACACTCCTCAAGAACTTCATCAAATAGCCATGACCACAGTGGGGAAAAAACTCGAAAAAAAAGGTTTTGAGTTTCTTGCCATTAACTCTACTTATGGTAAAAACCCTCAATTTGTATGTCAAAAGGATCGTAAACTCAGTTTTGTTCTGGTAAAACACGTGCTATATCCTGCAAATCCTGATGAATTTAACACCATCTGGATGGAAGCCATGAAACAACATGCAAAAGATAAAGAAGCTAGGTTATATTACGCAGGTGTAGGAATTGCGAATGATTCAGACCTGGAAGAATACCCTGAAAAGGACCAAGATGTATTGATTAAGTTTTCGGGGAATATCAAAAGGATTTTATAGAGAATATCGCTATAATATTTTAGTGATAAAGTTTTGAAATTATCAGTATCATTTGATCAAAAGAAGTCTAAATAATGAGTGTTTTGTTGTATGCTGATTTTCATACTGGCTACCAAGTCCAACTTGGTAGTGGCGATTCACTTTGCGGTAGCTGGGGTACATGGTTGTTTGCTATTTTGTACTACGGCTTCTTTTCAGTACCAAAAATCTCAGTCTCTTCGTACAAATGATAGAATTTTAAGGCTGGATTATCTCTATTAAAAAGATTTGGTTTTGGATGTAACTTCGTTAACTTATGAAACAATTCCCTAAAATCTAAATATTCTCTATTTTTAAAAAATGGAATACCAAAAATATGAGGAGCTCTTGATTGAGCACTAAAAAGTCTATGATTTATAAAATCTACAAAAACTATACGATAATCAAAGACAACCGATTCAATCATAGCCTCGTATGTAGTATCCCAAGGATTAATCTCAGCATGTGAATATTGGGTTACGTTAGATGCAGAGAAAATATTATTATTCTTTCTTGAGAACATATCAATACTCACTCTACCTGCTTGATAGGTATATTTTCTATATCTACCCTTTTTAAAAAGAAACCCTTTAAGAGTTGATCTATTTCCTCCTTTTGAGAAAAAGAAAATAGCAGAATCACAAGTATATACCTTTTTATCATTCAGTATGTAATATAGTTCTTTTGCTGAATGGTTCTTTGGTTTAAATTTATTTTGAGAATATACATCAGTACTTGATGATACTAAAAAGATCATTAAAAAAAAACTAAATAAATACTGAGTTGATCCCATTCCGTTTTGTGAAGTTTATAATGTGTCATGCCCCCGTTACCGCTAATTTCACTTGGCTGGACACTTTGAGCATCACACTAAGTTAATCATTTTCACAAGAACAAAACACTCAATAGCTTTTTATTGAGTGTTTTGTTGGTTCTTTTATTTTCATGTTGGTTACTAAGTACAGTAGCGATTAATGGTGTATTATTCATTGGCGGTAGCTGAGATTTGTTAAATATTCTATTTGATGGAGTTGAAGTAAAAATAACTAAGAGCACCATATATATATCTTTCCTTTATCAATCAAGAAATGATTAGAGTAGTCATATCTCATGGATTCAACTTTTTCTTTAGGTTTCTGAGCAGGAATTGTGTTGAGAATAGATTGTGCCTTTTTAGGATTATCTATAAACAATTTACCTAGAGAAGGAAGCTTGTGCCCATTGGTGTTTAGGAGTAATGTATAGCTATCCGTCTCATAAACTTTATTAAATTTCAACAAATCCATTTTCTTTGTATTTATCTTAATTTTTTCGAGATAAGGGTGCCTTATTCTATTGTGTTTTTGATATGCTTTATCTCTCAAAAAGTCTTTATCGACAAAGTTGGCTAATTGGATAAACCCAAATTGTTCAGATAATAGTTCAATAAGGATCACCGCTTTTTCCCCCGTTTTGTCTTCAACCATTTTTGCTATGCCTGTAATGGATAATGTTCTAAGTAAAAAATCAGGATCGTTCCAGTAAAATAAATAATTATCAAATCGATGATTTTCTGATACAACCTTTAAATGGTTAGGACGAGAGGTGATAATTTCTCCATTAATAATAGGTTTTTTCGTTGTACTACAGGCGTTAATTACTAATGCAAATAGAAGTATATAAAACGTTTTTTTCATTTTGATAAATTTAAAAAGAATATAATTCTTCTGATGTGAGTGGGGATCCATGTCCTCCATGAATATTTCTACCGGTCATATAACCAGAATTATCGTTTAGAAACCCTTTGTAGTTTTGCATAAAGAAATGTCTGTTTTCAAAGGCTCCTATCACAATAAAACCTTGAGGGTATAGCACTTCATCATTAAGCATTGTAGTGAAATCAGACTCTTCATCAAGGTTTCCCTCCGCCCCCGCCAATTTTTAATTGACTGGACACTCTGAGCATCACACTAAGTTAATCATTTTCACAAGAACAAAACACTCAATAGATTCTTATTAAGTGTTTTGTATTCTTGTAGATTTTTGATACTCATTACGGTGTTTATTATTCTCATTATGGCTACCAAGTGAAACTTGGCAGTAGCGATTTACTGTGCGATATTCATTTGCGATAGCGGGGTATTTTACCTTTAAGTATATTCACGTAAGAAATGATATCAATTGTTTAGCATTTTTGTTGCTGTATCAGTTTTTTACCAAAGAAGATATTTTCCAATGCCATTAGGCAGGTCTTTGGTGTCAAAATAGTCTTCTTCGGGTTTTTGGTTATATTCAGACCAATGAATGATTTTGGTGTTAAATGTAAAAAGCAATCCATTTTCATCATAAGACAAAAAGGTAATTTCTCCTTTGTAGGGATAATATTTCACTTTATACAAATCATCAACTGCCCCATAATGCCAAGTCATTTTTACTTGGTCTTGTTCAGGATGTTTGAGTGAAAAAGTTTTCCCTATAAGATTTTCTAAGGGTTTAGCTATTTTAAAATCTACAGTATATCCAAAACTATATTCGGTTCCTTGAATCCAAAGTGTATCCGCAGTTTCTGTAAAGATGAGTTCTTCATTGCTTTTATAAAAATCTCCATTATTCACTTGCCAATCAAAAGTGGCGTGCAAACCATTGGGTAAGCCAGCAAAGCCAGAAGAGTCTATATAGGTACGGATAATATAGTCGTCTTTATCTACTCTCAAGTTTTTTGCAAAGCCTGCCTGTAAGGTATCATTATTCTCTAGTACAGCCATAAAAGTAAAATTTGTATAAAAATTCAGATAACTGATATCCATCCATCCTTCTTTTACTTTCAGTTGTTTTCCCTTTGAGGAATACGTTAAATAATGAGGGCTATTAGCTCCCAAAGGGTAATGCCCTACCAATAATTTGTTCGTACCGCTATGGAGGTGAAAATGTAATCGGTCATGATCCAGAACGGCCTCTATATCTAGCGTACTATCTGTAAACAATGAGGTATAAGTATCTGTAGTAAATACTTCCTTATTAAGTTCAAACTGAAGCGTCATAGGATAGGTTTCTTCTTTTTGACAAGAAAAAATTGCAATAATCAAGGGTAGAACAAGAGTCCATTTAATAAAGTTCATAGCAAATAGTTTTAATTATTGTGTATAAAAACAATTATACCATAATTTATGGTGTTAATTTACGTATCGTGATTAGAGCTTTATTGTTTAATAAGTTCTTTGACCCATAATTGATTCTTGCTCCTAATTTCCAAAAAGTAGATTCCCCCGCCCCCGCCAAGTTTCACTTGGTTGGACAACTGATAATCATACCAAATTAACCATTTTTACAAGAACAACAAAACACTCAATGGCTTTTTATTGAGTGTTTTATTTTTATTTCGGTTGCGAAGTGAACTTGGTAGTAATGATTTTGCTTTGTGGTAACTGGGGGCTTTAAGTACCAAAAACAATTACAACGAATATCATCAAGTTTTGCCTTATTGCTCTTCTTGAATTTTTTTGATTTCTTCTTCGGTTAAGCCTGTTGATGAAATAATAATATCAATTGATACATGACTTTTTAATAATGCTTTGGCTGTTTGAATACTTTGAGCTTTCTTGCCTTGTTCAATTCCTTGTTCAATTCCTTGTTCAATTCCTTGTTCAATTCCTTCAGCTTTACCATCCAATTTACCTTCCATGTATTTAGTTTCAAAAGAATTTTCTAAATCTCGATAAACTTTCATACTATCTTCATAAAACATCAGTTCTTTTCTGGATAATTTAGCTACTTCTGCCACCTCAAAAAGATGAGCAAAAACTTTTTCTTGTAGTTTATCTGGGCGTTTTTGTAGATTCGGTAAATTTCTTAGAACATAGAGCCACTTCTCAAATTGCGATTCTAATTCATCTAGTGTTTTATTGAACTTGGGCATTTCAAGATAAATAAAAGTCAATTTATCATAAAACACTTTTTTGGTTTCAATATCCGTAAGCATTACATCATAACGATATTTATCTGGGTTATGCTTATTCTCATCAAAAATAAAATCCAAAATGGCGATGGTATACACTCCTTTTAGATTAAAATCCCAAGTCAGTTTCTTGGCTTGCTCTTGGATGGGGAAAGTGGAATAATAGACCGTTCTATCCTTAAAGAAATTCTGTTTTGTCTTTTGAATCTCTACAATAAATTTCTCTCCTTTTTCATTTTCACAATAAATATCAAAAATAGCTCGTCTATCAGATTCATGACGTCCAACATGTTCATTTTTTAAATATCTGATGGACTTTATATTTCCTTCTTTCTCTTTTAAAAGTTCGTTCAGAAAATCCAATAAAAGTCCTTTGTTGGGTTCTTCACCAAACAATTTCTTAAATCCAAAGTCTGTAAAAGGATTGATATACTTTTCTTCAAATCCCGTCATAATGTATTTCTAAACTATTTTATTACTGCAAAGGTAATCTTTTTGAGAATAGGGTGTGAAATTACTCACTGTGTAGTCTTTATATATTGTTAATAATCAGTTGTAAACTCAGTGAAAATGGACTTTTCTTTTTGTCCAATACCGATATATTGTGAAAACTTAATTGTGAATGAAGAGAAGTAAACCAGTATTGAATAAGTAATCGGTGTAAGAGAATAATTTTAGAAAGTAATCGGTAAACTTAATTCGTCTTTAATAATTAACTTTGCCTCCTAATAGTTTTTGAAACAAGGGATGAACGAAGAAAAATACCCAAAAATAAAAACAGAGAAATTGGCAGAATCTTATCTCAAGATTCTCAAAGATCTTGGAGAAGATAGTGAAAGAGAAGGGCTAGAGAAAACACCAGAGCGGGTGGCTAAATCTATGCAGTTTCTTACAAGCGGGTATGAGCAAGACCCAAAAGAAATTCTCCTTTCAGCCATGTTTGATGAAGATTATCAAGATCCAGTAATTGTAAAAGAAATTGAATTCTATAGTCTTTGTGAGCACCATATTTTACCGTTTTTCGGGAAAGCGCATATCGCTTATATCCCAGACGGAAAAATTGTGGGATTGAGTAAAATACCCCGTATTGTGGAGGTTTTCTCAAGAAGACTACAAGTACAAGAAAGATTGACAAGACAGATAAAAGAATGTATTGAAGAAGTGCTGCAACCAAAAGGGGTAGCGGTAGTTCTTGAAGCGCAACACATGTGTATGCAAATGCGTGGAGTAGAATCTCAAAAATCCATAACCACCACCACTGCTTTTAGTGGTAAGTATGCAGAGGATTTTATGATGAAAAATGAATTCTTACATTTAATATCTCTTAAATAGACTGTATGATGAAACAAGCCTATGTATTCCCTGGTCAAGGAGCCCAATTCACAGGAATGGGAAAAGACCTTTATGAAAATTCGGCGGAAGCCAAAGAATTATTCGAAAAAGCCAATGAAATCCTTGGTTTTCGTATTACCGACATCATGTTTGAGGGTAGTGCCGAAGAATTAAAACAAACAAAAGTAACCCAACCAGCCATCTTTTTGCATTCCACAATTTTGGCTACCGTTTTGGGGGATAATTTCCAACCATCAGCCGTTGCAGGTCACTCTTTAGGTGAGCTTTCGGCTTTAGTTGCCAGTAAAGCTATCGATTTTGAAAGTGGTCTCAAACTCGTTGCACAAAGAGCCAACGCTATGCAAAAAGCCTGCGAAGCAAAACCTTCTACTATGGCAGCAGTGTTGGGTCTTGAAGACGAAGTGGTAGAGCAAGTTTGTCAAGAAACCGAAGGGGTAGTAGTGGCAGCAAATTATAATTGTCCAGGTCAGTTGGTAATTTCTGGAGAAATTGAAGCCGTAGAAAAAGCTTGTGAAACGCTTAAAGAAAAAGGAGCCAGACGTGCTTTACTTCTTCCTGTAGGTGGAGCATTCCACAGCCCATTGATGGAGCCCGCAGCAGAAGCTTTGGCAAAAGCTATTGAAGAAACAGTATTCAAAAAACCTGTTTGCCCAGTGTATCAAAACGTAACGGCAAGCCCAATTGAAGATCCTGAGATTATCAAAATCAATCTAATTGCTCAGTTGACTGCTCCAGTAAAATGGACACAAACTATGATCAAAATGATTGAAGACGGAGTAGAGTCTTTTACAGAAGTAGGTCCAGGAAAAGTCCTTCAAGGATTGGTTAAAAAAGTAGATAGAAAATTCCCTACAAGTTCTGCCTCTGTTGAGTAATAGAACTTGTGAGTAAAAGATAAAAACCCATTTGAAATTATTTTTTCAAATGGGTTTTTTGTTTTTTCCCCTTTGAAGTGCATGTCAGTTCGAGTGTTTTTTGATGAAATGCAATGGAGTCAAAAATTTTATCGAGAATAGCATACGATAATCAAAAAAGTTCTCGATACAATTCCTTTTCCGTTTCTCTCCAAAGAAATCACTCGAACTGACAGAGATATAAAAATTGTATGCTTTTGTCAGTTCGAGTGGTTTTTGATAGAATGCAATGGAGTCAAAAATTTTATCGAGAATAGCATACGATAATCAAAAAAGTTCTCGATACAATTTCTTTTCCGCTGCTCTCCAAAGAAATCACTCGAACTGACAGGAA
This sequence comes from Flavobacteriales bacterium, assembly GCA_025210805.1. NCBI lineage: Bacteria > Pseudomonadati > Bacteroidota > Flavobacteriia > Flavobacteriales > Flavobacteriales bacterium. The sequence continues at coordinate 185,881 of JAOAQX010000003.1, read as the reverse complement.
TATAAAGATTGTATTGCTTTTGTCAGTTCGAGTGGTTTTTGATGAAATGCAATGGAGTCAAAAATTTTATCGAGAACAGGATCGTTCAGTTTTTGAAATCATTTTATACCACATTAGGGTATTCATTACTCACCCAAAGAACGCACAGATCCTCCAGAGTTACGAGTGATATCTTTATGGTTTGGTTTTCCATAATATTTGATAGATCCACCGCTAGTTGCTTTTGCTTCTATTTTTTTGTTTACATGGATTTTTATTGAAGCTCCAGAATTTGCATGTGCACTCAGGTTTTCTGTTTGAAGATTTTTGGCTCTAATAGACGAGCCACTGGTGGCTCTTAGATCCGATTTTTCGGTTTTTCCTGCCACTTCAAGGCTTGCTCCGCTATTTGCTGTAGCGCCTAAGAATGAATTGTCTATTTCTATTTCAATACCTGCACCAGAAGTAGCCTTTGCATAAAGTTTTTGTTCTTTAAGGATATTTTTAGATTTAAAATAAGCTCCCGAAGTCACTAAGACATCGGTAATAGAAGGGGCAGAAAGATAGACTTCTTTTTTTTCTACATTTCTCACCATTTTTTTATTGTAGATATGGAGCGTTTGGTCCTTTACTTCCGTGATGAGATTTTCTTGAATATTTTCATCGGCAATTACTCTCAAGCTAGTTTGGGCTGATTCGGTGAAAAAAACTTCAATTCCCGAACTGACTTTTATTTTCGTAAAAGGTTCCTGAATATTCCTTTCTTGAGTAACTACATGGTGATTGCCTTCTATTCCAAACCACTCTGAAGTATTGGAAGCACAAGAAACAAGGCTTAAAATAAATAGGGAACTCAAAAACTTAAGGACAAACTTTTTCATAATTCAATTTTTGTAATTCATGATGGTATAAAGGTATGCATACAGTTTCAGATTTCAAAGATGGCTTCTTGCTGTAATTTTTGTTTTATTGCTTTTCATCAAAAATCACTCGAACTGACAAAAAGAAAAACAATTCTCCTTATTTTTGCCAAACAATTTGAAAGAAAATGACTTTACTAAGTGTCAATATCAATAAAGCCGCTACGCTCAGAAATGCCCGTGGAGGTAATAATCCCAATGTTTTACAATTTGCATTGGATTGTGAAAAATTTGGAGCTCAAGGAATCACCGTGCATCCTCGCCCAGATGAAAGACATATTCGCTATGCCGATGTGTCTGATTTAAAAAAACATATTGCTACAGAACTTAATATTGAGGGATATCCTAATGAGAAATTCGTGGATTTAGTTCTTGCAAATAAACCTGCACAGGTAACTCTAGTACCAGATCCTCCAGGAGTCCTTACCTCTAATGCAGGATGGGATTGTAAAAAGCACTTTGATTTTCTCAAAGAAATAATCGCAAAATTTAAAGCTCAAGGTATTCGCACTTCTTTGTTTATGGAGTGTGATTTAGTACAAATAGAATGGGCTGCAAAAACAGGAGCAGACCGTATAGAGCTTTATACAGAAGATTATGCCACAGGATACCATTTGGATAAAAATCAGGCAATTCAGCCATATATTTTGGCGGCTGAAAAGGCCCAATCATTAGGCTTGGGGCTCAATGCAGGTCATGATTTAGATTTGGATAACTTGGCGTATTTTGCCCAACAAATTCCCAATCTTTTGGAAGTTTCAATAGGGCATGCTTTAATTTGCGATGCACTGTATTTGGGAATTCAAAACACGATTGCTATGTATCGAAAACAATTGGCAGATGGAGATACTCAATCATAAAATACTCGGGGAGGGGAAACCTAAAAAATTGGTCATATTGCACGGACTTTTTGGGATGCTTGATAATTGGATAAGCCTTGGGAAACGTTTTGCAGAGTTTTTTGAAGTTCATTTAATTGATCAAAGAAATCATGGAAGATCTTTTCATCATCCTGTGCATAATTACCAAGAAATGGCTCAGGATTTAGTAAATTATCTCGATGCCAAAGATTTGGATCAAGTATATTTGCTAGGGCACTCTATGGGAGGAAAGACCGTGATGCAAGTTGCTTGTAGTTTTCCCGAAAGAATCGAAAAGCTTATCGTGGTGGATATTGCACCAAAATATTATCCGCCCCATCATCAGGTTATTTTACAAGGTTTGAATGCGGTAGAGACGAGCCAAATAACAAGTAGAAAACAAGCTGATGAAGTCTTGTCGAACTTTTTTGATAATCAAGCAATCAGAATGTTTTTACTCAAAAGTTTGTACCGAAAGGAAGATAAAACGTATGGTTTTAGATTCAATTTACCGACACTAGAGGCTCAAATAGAAAGTATCGGTGGAAGTTCTGATATTTCCTGTGTTTTTGATAAGCCAACAATGTTTGTGGATGGAGCGCTTTCTAATTATATTTTGGAAGAAGATCACGATTTGATAGAGGAGCATTTTCCTGATAACGAAATTGTAGAAATTCCTAATGCGGGGCATTGGGTGCATGCAGAACAAGCTGATTTGTTTTGGGAAAAAGTCATGCATTTTATCCAATATTCTTAAAATGAAAAAGCCAAAAATCCAAAAGAATATTAAAAACTATGCGGTTTTTTCTGGAATTGCCATTCAGATGGCTGCTACTATTTGGCTCGGAAACCTTTTGGGTAAATGGTTAGACGGAAAATTCCCCAATGAAGGAGAGTGGTATAGCAAAGGAATCACACTTTTGGCTATTTTTCTTTCTATTTATTCTATTATTCACCAAGTAAACAAAATGTCTAAGAATTAAACCCAGAGTATGTATAGGCATCTATTGCATCATTGGGTTTTTAAAAAACGATACTAAAAAATATTAGCCATGAAAAAACAATTGATTATAGGTTTAATCCTTGCTGTGGTAGTAAGTGTACTGCTATTTGTTATTCATAAATACATGATTAGTCCTGATTCTTTGGATTATAGTATAGATAAAGTGTATTTGTTCCATGGGATTTTTGCCATAAATATTGTTTTGTTTTCTAGTTTAGTTTCTAGTGTTATGAAGGAGTATGTCGGCTTTGTTTTTTTGGCGGTTATTTTGATTAAGATGATTTTTATTTATATCACATTTCCTGAAGTTTTAAGGTTAGAAAAATCATTGCCAAAGCATCAATTGCTCCATTTTTTGGCGCCATATTTTGCTTTTCTGATTTTTGAAGCTTATTTAGTTATTCGTTTGCTTTATTCAGATTATTTTAAAGAATTGGTCAATACACCTGAGGCGAAGGAGTCCTAAGTAGCTATTATTTTGGTTGTCCAATAATGGTATAACCCATTTGTTTTCCATTTTCCTTAAAGGCTTTTTCTATTCTCCAGACATAAGAATCTTCTTTTGGAAGATCACCTAATAAATCATTTTCGATATCTTTAAATGAGTAGATTCTCATTAATGATGTTTGACCATCGAAGGCGTACATAAATGGAATAATGGGAATTATAAAAGTGAAAACAATCTGCTGCCAAGTGCATTTTTTTACTTGTAAGGTTAAGAAAACAGCCATCAGCATTAAGATTGGGATAGAAATAGGTAACAATAAAAGCCATACTAAAAATGGGATATTGTTTTCTGCCAATTCATAAATCAAAATTCCCTCTCGGTTTTTTTGGGCGGAAGCCAAAATCTTTTTTGCCACGGGTACTGGCATGTGATGAAAACTATTAATCATGGTTTTAAAACCCCTTGGAGCTGTTTCAAAATGAGTCGCATCTACAGATTTCTCCTCATATCGAATATCGGCGTTTTGAGGTTCATTAAAACTAGAAACTACTTTTGGGTTCGGATATAAATCTGTTAAAACTAATTTGACTCCCAGTTTTTTTGCTACTTTAGGCATAATACCACCTGATCCAGAACCAAGATCCACAATTTGATCAAAGGGAATTTCTTTTTTCACTTCATTGAGTCGAGAAAACACGGCTTCATCTGCTTTTACAACATTTCCAAAAGCAATTAATAAATTGGTCATCCCAGCTCGGATGGATGAAGGAATCCAATGAAAATCTTCAAATTCGAATAGTTGTTTACGTTTCATATACTTTATTTAATAAATTTAAAAATCCCCATAATACACTTGAAGACAAGGTAAATTTAATTCATTTCTCCATAAATCCACTACTTGATTTCTGTCATCGAGAATAAATTCCACAAAATATTGATCCTGAATGTTTTGTTTGAATAATTCTTTTTTGATAATGGCATCTTTTCTCATGTCTTTTTTAGCACGCATCCATAGTTGATCATAAGGGATTTTATATTGCTCCAGCCATTTTTTGGTTTCATTTTCAAATTGTCCATCTCTCCCCGAAAGCAAGAGTATTTTGAAGCCCATTTTATGATAATTTTTCACCAAATTCACTATTGGAGTGTTTGGTAAATCTGATAAGCATTTATTCCCCTCAAATGGACCTCTATCGTGCATTAAGGCTAGAGTTCCATCTAAATCGCATATAATTGCCTTGGGCAGTTCAGGGTTTTGAACGCTGTATTTAGGATACTTTTTTTCCTTAGAATTCATTTGTCGTTCCATTTTTCTAATAACTGCTTGTCCAACGGGATTTTCACGCAATAGATCTCGTTTTATACAAACTTCTACAGAAGTGTCAAATGTTTTTATTTCTACCCGAACTTGGTGTCCAGTTTCTTCTTTAAATTCTTTTGCAATTGCTCTCATTTTCTCTTCATTTGAGCTATGCAAATTGGTATCATCTACAATCACGTGTTTTCCGTCTTGTAGTGCCATTTTGATTAAAAAGTCTCTGGTTTTTTTAACAAATTGCTCATTTCCCTTAGAAAATTTTCCAGAATCTAGCATGTCTCTTAGTTCATCTCTATTGATTCTTTTATACATTCCTGGGTTGTTTTTTACCAAGGCTTTTGCATAAGTTGATTTTCCACTTGCGGGTAAACCTTTAAGTAAAATGATCTTTTTCATTTTCTTGTTATTTTGGGTTTTTCAAAATTTGGTCTAATTAATTTCCATATATATTCCGAATAACTTTTTCCATTCAACATGGAAAACAAAATACTTGGATGCTTACAAGTTTTGAAATATTCAGCAGTTTCTTTTCTTGTATGATATTCTTTGTATTCTTGTTTTGCAAGATTTTCTATTTCAGAATATTGTTTCTCAAGTTTATGTTGTATTTCTTTTATCCATGGATAAATTTCATCGGGAATTTCCGCTAAAAATTTTTCGTTTAAACTTTCGTTTTTCATCTGATTCCAAATGACTAAAGAGGAAATGTTATTGTATATTTTATGTAAGTGAATATATTCGTCAAATTTGATTTTTAATCTCAATCCACTTTCAAATCGCAATACATAGCCTTCAGCATTCTTTTTGTTTTCCTTAGATAAACCTGTAATGTTTTTGATGTTTGAGTATTTCTTTACCAAAGGAAATCCGATGTTTTTTAATGGTATATCTTGTCCTGTTTGTGTGTCAATAATGGCTAGTAAAACCAGTTTTTCATCTGCTCCATAATCTACCACAATTCTATTTTCTGGATAGATAATCTCAAATAGGTATGTGTATTTAGGATTCAAATTTTGCCAGATATGTCGATATTTTGTTCTTAAAAGTTGATTTGCAAACTTTGCTTGACAAGACTCAAAAGAGCCTCTTGTTGCAATATAAGGTTCATTTTCTAGCCAATATAATATCCCCAATGAACCATCCATTTTTTCAAAAACTTCAAAGGCTTCATTTGGGATTTCACCTTGATGCTCAGATAGGTTAAAGAATTTCTGAAAAGGTCTTGCATGTATAAAGCCCTCTTTGTTTAAAATCAATCCTCTACACTGTATTGTGGTTGTGTCCCAAAAATATTCAAATTGTGTTTTTTGGCTGTAATTGTAAATAAAAATATCATGAATAGGGTGTTTTTTTTCTGTAATCCAGCCTTTTGATATGTATTCTCTAATTTTCTGAATGTTTATTGTAGATTTCATTTTTTCTGTTTTTATAGAACGGCACGATTGATTATTCAAATCGTGCCTTAGTTCAAGATTTAGCTCCAAAGATTTCTTTCAATTGCTTCACCATACCTCCATTTCCATTCAAGGAAATTTCTCCGATTTTTTCTGCAATTTTTTCTACATATTCCATCTCTTTCAATCTGAAGAGCATTTCATTGTCATCCATCAATTTTGCAGTATTCAACAAACTTCTTGTTGAAGCCGTTTCCTCTCTTCTGGTGATCGTATTTGCTTGAGCACTCTTTTGTGCTACCAATACTTTGTTCATAATTTCCTTTATCTCACCAGGAAGAATAATATCTTTAATTCCTGCAGAGTTTACTGCGACACCCAGTTTTGTGATTTTACTTTTGATTTTTTCTATAATAAAACCAGAAATTTGCTCTTTGTTTTCCATCAATTCATCCAGCGTTAGTGTACCGATATAAGATCTTATCGCCATTTGAAGCGAAGAATACAGTTGTTTGCTGAAATCTTTGTTTTCCATCAGGGCTTTTTCTACATCAATTATTTTATAATTGGCTTGAAAATTTATCCTAATTGCTGCTTTATCTTTGGTGAGAATTTCCTGACCGATAATTTCCATGTCCTGATTTCTCATATCCACTTTTTCTAGTCTCAATTTCTTTGTGTTGTTCCAGAAATAGTATTGTCCCCCCTTGATAATACTGCGTTTTTCACCATTCACATACAGGATTGCTTGTTCTTGTGAAGATACTTCTAGAAGTCTATAATACTGAGTCATTAGTGGGTATTTCAGTATCGCTTTATTGATTTCTTTAGGAACAGAAAGTTCTTCAATGTCATATTTTTTATATTTCATATTCAAAACTCCTTTCCAGTACGCAAGTCTAGAGTTATTTACAACAGTATAAAACCTGTTGTCTTTATATACTATTGCCAATTCACTCTCAGTGGTATCCACAATTTCCAACATTTTCATGAGTTTTTCATTTTTTTCCAAAATTGACCACTCAATTCTACTTGTAAAGAGCTGTGTTGTATTATAAATATACACCTCGGTACCAAGTTTCTTGAAGTATTTACCTTCTGTAAGAATATCAATAATATTCCCATCTTTCATTACGATTCCTACTTCGTAGGCATTTATTTTTACTCTTAGTTCCATTTTTTTTTGTTTTTATAGATTAATTTTTGTTTGATACTTCATAAAGAAATGAGTGAGTGATTTCACTCGTGAAACAAACGGAATTTCTATGAATTTGATTCTTAAATATGCTTGTGTTCTATTTTTCTTTATTGGTATTCTTAATGAATCCAATATTCTCAATAGAAGAGAAACACTTTAATGAATCCTATTGATAGCAATTGCAAGTCTGTTACAAGTTGTGTCATTTTTCAACAGTTGTTGACTTTTAACACCGAAATCATTCACCCATTTTCTGTAAGTTAACTTCAGATTTTTAGTCTGAAAAATTGAGCTATTTGACTCTTCAGTCAAAGTGGGAATCGAACCCACAACACATCGATTATCAGTCGATTGCTCTACCTCTACTAGAACTTAAATCTAGCGCGTCTTCCAGTTCCGCCATACTCAAGTGAAGAGTAGTAGGATTCGAACCTACATAGGGTGGCTATTGTTCTAACCTCTGAACTACGAGAAACTCTCGGCAGGATTCGAACCTGCGGCCATAGCGTGATATGAGTTTTTGGTAACTCACAAACCTTTGAGCCGAGCTGAATACTATAAATCGATACCTAAAGGGCAGATTATTGAACAATAGTGCTATACAGAAACACAAAACAAGGCTCTCTCAATATTGTAAATAAATTTAAAGATCGTTTTGAGCATTTATTTCTAAATGACAAAGCAAAGATGAATAGTAAGTGCGTATTTATTTTGCGTAGTAGTTTTTTATTTCTAATTTTATCAAAAAACATCACTAATGGCTCAAAATAAAAATGCATTAATACGATATAAAACCATTGATAAATGTCTTCAAAACAGGTATAAAAAATGGACTTTGAAGGATTTAATCACAGCCTGTTCAGATGCTCTTTATGAGTATGAGAGTCGTGATGTCAATGTGAGTAAGAGAACGATTCAATTGGATATCCAAAATATGCGAAGTGATAAATTGGGCTATAATGCACCGATTGTAGTGTATGATAAAAAATATTATAAATATGAAGATCCTAACTACACCATAACGGATATTCCTATAACGGAAAACGATATGTATATTCTCTCTGAAACTGTTGAAATGCTAAAACAATTTAAAGATTTTTCACTTTTTTCTGAGCTAGGAGGTATTATCCATAGACTTGAAGACAAGATTTATGCCGAGCAAAACCAAAGAGGTCCGGTAATTCACCTTGATAAAAACGAAAGATTAAAAGGTTTGAAATACCTAGATATTCTTTATCAAAGCATTATAAAAAAAACAGTTTTGAGTATTTGTTACCAGTCTTTTTCTGCCAGAAAATCGTCTTTATTCACAATTCATCCTTATTGGTTAAAGGAATTTAATAATCGTTGGTTCTTAGTGGGTTCCAGTAAAGAAACTCTTATGACACTGGCCTTAGATAGAATTATTTCCATTGATTTTTTATGGGATTATTTCTATAAAAAAACCACGATTAATCCTGATGAATACTACAAAAACACCATTGGAGTTACTGTGATGAAACCAAAGCAAAAAGAGTCGATTTTTTTAAAAATAGATCGATCAAATGCTCCTTATGTACTCACAAAGCCTTTTCATTCATCGCAAGAATTAATAAAAACCTATGCAGATCAATCCATAGAAATAAAAATAGAAGTTCATCAAAACTACGAACTTGAAAGATTGATTTTAGGATTTGGAGATTCTATTGAAGTCCTAAAGCCTAATGGGCTAAGAAGGAGAATTAAACGGAAATTAAAGCAAGCACTAAATAATTACCACAAAAAAAGCAGTGCTGAAAATTAATTTCCAACACTGCTTCCCCAATCTAGTTATTAAAAGTTTATCGAGCAAATAACATCTCACGATATTTTGGCAATGGCCAAACTTCGTCATCTATCATCATTTCTAGCTTATCTGTTTTGTATCTAATCTTATCCAAAAATGGAAATACTTCGTCACAATAAGCTTTTGCCATTGTGGGAACGTCTTCAATTCTGTTACATTTTTTACGAGCTTCAGTCATTCCGTCCACCAAAGTTCTCAATGAACTAATATGTTCAGAGATAGAAGTAATCGTTTTAAGTTGTTCCTGTGCTAAGTTCTTGTATTCATTATCTCCAAATAACTCTTTAAGACCTTTTACGTTCTTAATCAAGGTATTTTGATATCTAATGGCCGTTGGGATCACGTGGTTTCCTACCAAATCACCAAGCACTCTAGATTCAATTTGAATAACCATTTGATATTGTTCATTCAAAATTTCATAACGTGCTTCTAATTCTCTTTTAGATAGTATATTGAGTTCTGAGAATAAGTTAAAAGCCTTTTCTTCATGAAGGAAATCAAATGCATAAGGTGTTCTAGTCACATTATTCATTCCTCGTTTTTTAGCTTCTTCTTTCCAGGCATCTCCATATCCATCTCCTTCAAAACGAATTCTTTTAGACTCTACAATATATTGACGTAGGATATCAAAAATGGCTTCATCTTTAGCAAGACCTGTGGCAATCTTAGCATCTACATCAGCTTTAAAAACTTTTAGCTGTTTTGCCATAATTGCGTTTAAAACGGTCATTGGGAAAGCGCAGTTTGCATCAGATCCTACTGCACGGAATTCAAATTTATTTCCTGTAAAGGCAAATGGAGAAGTTCTGTTTCTATCGGTATTATCTAGTAATACATCTGGAATTTTCCCTACTACATTAAGTTTTAGGTTTGTTTTTTCTTCAGGGCTCATTTTTCCACCTTTCAGTGTAGCTTCGAGCTCATCTAACACTCCCGAAAGTTGGGACCCGATAAATAGAGAGATGATCGCAGGTGGTGCTTCGTTTGCTCCCAAGCGGTGCTCGTTTGAAGCCGAGGCGATACTAGCTCTTAAAATATCATCGTATTCATATACTGCCTTAATGGTATTGATAAAGAAAGTAAGGAATTGTAGATTGCTTTTAGGTGTTTTTCCTGGGCTTAATAAGTTTTTACCTGTATTGGTGGCTAAAGACCAGTTATTATGCTTTCCAGATCCATTAACCCCTGCATAAGGTTTTTCATGTGTAAGCACTTTAAAATGATGGCGTGCTGCTACTTTATCCATCACATCCATCAACAGTTGGTTTTGATCGTTTGCCAAGTTTCCTTCTGTATATACTGGAGCACATTCAAATTGATTTGGAGCCACTTCGTTGTGTCTTGTAGTAACAGGAATACCCAATTTTAGACATTCTGTTTCAAAATCTTGCATATAAGCCAAGGCTCTTGCAGGAATTGCTCCAAAATAATGATCATCTAACTGTTGACCTTTTGCTGGTGAATGACCAAAAAGCGTTCTTCCTGTCATCATCAAATCAGGACGAGCGTTATATAATGCGGTATCTACCAAGAAATATTCTTGTTCCCATCCCAAAGAAGCATTTACTTTGGTTACATTTCTATCAAAATAGGACTGACAAACTGCTGTGGCAGCTTCATCTACTGAGTGAAGTGCTCTAAGAAGAGGTGTTTTATAATCCAATGCCTCACCCGTGTAAGAAACAAAGATGGTAGGAATACAAAGTGTTTTTCCAATAATAAAAGCGGGTGAAGTAGGGTCCCAAGCAGTGTAACCACGTGCTTCAAAAGTATTTCTGATTCCTCCATTTGGAAAACTAGAAGCATCAGGTTCTTGTTGTACTAATAATGATCCGTCAAAACGCTCAATTACTCGTCCTCCTGCAATGGGCTGAAAGAAAGCATCGTGCTTTTCTGCTGTAGTTCCCGTTAGTGGTTGAAACCAGTGCGTGTAATGAGTCACCCCATGAGTCATTGCCCAGTTTTTCATTGCGGAAGCAACTTGATTGGCAATTTTTCTATCAATTTTTGTTCCGTCATGAATCGCTTCTTGTAAGCTTTCATAGGCTTCTTTTGGTAAAAAAGAAAGCATGGCATCCTCATTAAAAACAAGGGTTCCGAAATAATCTGAGATTTTTTCACTTGGAGCTTCTGTTTTATTTGGCTCTCTGTGGTGTTGCTCTGCTAAGGCTTGAAAACGTAGATTGGTCATGATTAGACTTTTATAATTTGGTGCAAAGATAGGTTATTTTATTTAGAGGAAATTTTATTTTTCATGTTTTTGTGAGAATACCCTTATTTTTTTAAGGGTAATTCTGCTTGAGTGTACTTTTTTAATTAAAACACCCTTTAAAATGGATAGTGAATTTAAAATTTATTAATTATCTAATGAATTGATCATTTTTTGTATTGTGAACTAGAATATCGCAAAATCCTTTTCTATGGACTTAATTAAATATTGATGGACTCCATTGTTTTTTGCTAATATGTTCCATTGCGGTATTTGGCTTTGGACAGCATCAATAATTTGTTTGTATTTCTTTATTTGAAACTGTTTCGCTACTGTTTGTAGATCCTCAAATTTGATATGATTCCTTTTATTATTAATAGATAAAGCTCTCTGAGTTTCTCTGTAATTTACTAATGGATTTTTGGAATAAGTGATATCGTAAGCAGGGGATAATCTCCATGAATCCGTCTCTTTTTGATAAATAAAACTATGATTTTTCAAATGGTCATCTTCATTAGCAAAAGTCACATTAAACACCATACGTCTATAAAGCTCTTCAAGATCTTGTAAGGGTAATTTTATACCTAAGCAGAGTTTAAATAAGTTTTCATAACTAGCGTATGTGGATGATTTAAAATCCCAACCACTCATTCCAGATGCTGTGAGACAATGATGTTTTTCACCATGAAGTCGATCAAAGCGTAAAGTAGCAAAGTGTTTACCATCAATGAGCTTCGAATCCATCATCTGAATTCCACATTTTTTTACCAGTTGATGATAGGTGAACTCTATTTGCGATTTATTGTATTCGTCCATTTCCAAATGGAGCTTAACAATATAGTAATTTAGGTTTTTGTTTTCGAAAATATCTCCAGCGGTGATACTTTTGTTTAATGGGTTTTCGGCTATCAGTACTTTGGGTCTTGCTCCACCTGCTGAGGTACCTAATTTGAAAATATTCAAAAGAGCTTGCTCATTAAATCTCCATTCTTTAATCCCTCTTTTTTGTTGTAAAATTTGTTCGGAAATATTTGCTAGATCATGTAAGGAAAATTCGGATAACGGTAATTTTGTTTTATTCGGGAAAAACTCCAAAGCACCCATTCCTCTATTTCCTACATAAGAGAGTAGTTCTATATTTGTAAGCGTTTGTCCTTGTTTTTTTTGATGTTCAAACCAAGTTTTAAAAATCGAATTTCCGAAGGCATCGGGTAAAGAATCTGCAATCATCGGAGGAAGCCCTTGAAAAGAACTATCAAAGAATTGATTAAAGCTTTGTATGTTTTTGATTCTCCTGAAAATATATGGGAATATACTCTTATATAAATTACGCTCTAAAAAGCTTTCGTTGTATTGGAAATGAACCGTTTTTTGGGCAGGATCTATTCCCAAACGAGCAATTTCGGTTTCAAATAAACGTATATCAATAAGAAATTCCTTTTTCATGGTAGGGTATTAATAGAGAGACATATTATTCAAGTCATCTTGTTCTTGATAAGCAGTCAAAGTTTCCATAATTTGATCTAATAATCCAAAATAATAAGCCACTTTTAAAAGATTATCGAAAGTATAATTTTTGCCCAATTCAATATTTTGTAAAGTAGTTTTAGACATTCCTACAAATTGAGCCAGCTCTTCTCTGCTCACCTTTTCTTTTTTTCTTTTACTCTTACAGATATCGGCTATTCTAAGTTTGATATCTTGAGGTGTAGAAATGGATATATTTACCATTATATTGGTTTTTTATGTCAAAAATACATCTTTTTTACCAAAATATTGTCTTTTTATCTTTTTTAAGTACATAAAAAAACCGTTCGGGAATCCGAACGGTTTAATAGTTTGTTGTAGTTTTATATAGGAAACTACTGAACAATTAAGCGACTTGATTGTCCTTTTACCTGAAGAGAATACACTCCTGCAGCCAATTCTGACACATCAATTCTTAAATCATTATTCAAAGTATTTTGCTTGATGAGTTTTCCTGTTACATCAAAGATTTTAAATGTTTCACCTTGAAGGTTTTCACCTTTTAGGTTAACAAAATCTGTTGCTGGATTTGGGAAAACAGTATAGTCAATTACATTGTTTTCGTTCACACTAATAGGAGCATCTTCACCAAAAGTTACATTATCAACCCAGAAGTTGTTACCATAATCAGACGTTCCAACGATTTGAATCATTAGATCTGATTTTCCTGAATAAGATGTAAGATCAATGATGTTTTTTCTCCAGTGCGCTGACTTAGGAGCAAATAATCCGTTTGAAGAGAGTGGTCCAGTTGCTGCAGAAGCACCTTTTAGCGTTAATACATTAGTCCAATTTGCACCACAGTCTTCAGAAATTCTCACAGATAATTCGTCATTTGAAGAATCATCGTATTGAGCATAGGCGTGATCAAATACAAAACCATGATCTACTCCAGCTGAAAAGTCCACTTTTTCATAAGTTACATATACTTTTGATCCTTTAGGAGCGGCGTAGTTATGGAACATCATGGCTTTTTCACTTTGCTCGTAAGCTCCCAGTTTTGTATTCCAATTCTGTAAGTCTCCTTGTTTTAGTACATATACACTAAGTCCAGTAGATGTTAATGCACATTTTTCTAGATCACCTGCATTTGAAGCATCCTCAAATGATTCTGTATGCTTTACACCCAAAGATCCAAGGTTTAAGAAAAGTCCTGTTCTTGCTGAATTATTCCCGAAAGTCACTTCAATTTCTGAGCTAGAAGTACCCTCTACTCCAAATTCAAATCTGTTAACCATATCCGTTAGGTTAACTACTGGGAAAGAAACGGTAGTACTTGCACCTACAGCCAAAGGTGTAGAAACATTCTCATATACTTTTGTACCATCATTTAAAGAATAGGAAGCCTTGAATGAAGAGATTACATTGTTTCCAGCGTTCTTTACAGTTAATTTTGGAGTGGCAGAAGTGTTACAATACCCTACTGCTGCATCTGTGGCATCTGTACTCTCAAAGTCAATAATGCTCACTCCAGCAGGAACATCCAAAGTAACATCAGCATCTACACCTGTAATGATTTCTTGCTGACCTTCTGTAATAAAAGCAGCTACTTCAAGGTTTCCAATTTCGTATGCAACACCATTCAAATCAGCTGGAATAGTATAAGTATAGGTTTTTGTAACGGTTGTTCCTTGTGTTGTCGTATCAATTGCTTCTCCCCATTGTCCAGTGATCAAATGTCTCAACATGTGATTATGCTCGTAATTACCGTTCGGTAACACTTGACTTGGGTTTCCAGCAGAACCAGACTGTGGTCCTTCTACTTTTGATTGAAGAAGTGCAACATTTATCTTGTTATTGTTTGCTCCGTTTCCTGTATAGTAGGCCTTAACGTTAACAGTGAGTACTCTTGTTTGAACATTAACAGATCCTTCAATTGCCATGTTTACATAAGAGTCTTGTCCTAAAATGGTCGTAGCAGATGCTTGCCATGCACTTCTACTAAGAGCTGTGTTAGATCCCGAAAATACATGTCTGTTTACTGTTCCTGCAGGGTAACCCGTAAGTCCTGTTTGACCCGCTAGTGCAGAACCGAATGGTGTTCTAAAATCTGGGTCAGAACCATTAGGATTTGCAAAGCTTCCAGTATGAACATTAATTAAAACAACGTCATTTGGGTTTGCTTGTTTAACTTGATTAGCAATTTTATGTCCATCAGGACAATATCCACAGTAAATTCCTGTGTATTCTTCCAATACCACATTTTTCTTTTGTGGGGATGTATCTACTGTAAGTTGGGCATTCATGCTCGAAAAAGCAAGTAGTCCCACAATAGATAAGGTAGTAAATTTGTAGTTTTTCATAGTCAAAATAGATTAGTAAGACTGCAATTTCTTCATCTTTTCTTAATTTATAAATACTTTTATTGCCTGATGTTTGACCTAGGAATGTTAATTCAACTTAAAAGTTTTTTTTACAGTTTAAAATATTGACATATTTAAAAATGGAGTGATCGTAAATGTTTTTGCTACCACGTTTAAATAATATTTTCCATATATAAATAATGAAAACCAAAAGGGTTATGTAATGGTTTGAATGAGTGATAATTGTGTGTAAATGAACAAAAAAAGTTGATATAAATATTTTCTTAACAAAAAATAAACTTTTAATACTAATTAACAATATGAAAACAGCAGTAAATTAAAAAAAGCAAAAATATTTCAATTGTTTTTTAGAAATTAGACGACTATACTTAGAATTTAACCTAAAACTAAAAAACTTATGAAGAAATTATTACTTTCTGCAATAGCACTAATGAGTGTTGGAGTAGTTTCTGCTCAAAACCCATGGTCTCCACCTGCATCTGTACCAAGTGGAACTTACACGGATCTTAACGGAAACTCTCATGATATCCAAGGATATTTGAATGCAGGTAAAACAGTGCTAGTTGATATTTCTGCAACGTGGTGTGGACCATGTTGGTCTCTACATAACAATAAAGGACTAGAAACAGCTTATCAAATACTAGGACCAAACGGTCAAGATGATGTAGTTGTTCTTTTTATAGAAGGAGATAACTCAACTACTTTAGCCGATTTACAAGGTACAGGACCTAAAACTATTGGAAACTGGATTGAAGGAACTAATTACCCAATCATTGATGATGGTGCTTTAGCTCAGGCTTTTAATGCAACTTACTTTCCAACTCTTTTCAAAATTTGTCCTGATGGAACAATGACAGAGGTTTCACCAAGAACACCTATCGGTATCTTTAATGCCCTTAAAGGATGTACGGGGGTTGAATTGCCAGCAAATGAAATAGGAATTACAGCGAATTATTCTTACGCTTGTGATGACGAAATTGGTGTTTCTGTAAAAGCTACAAACTTTGGTTCTGCAACTTCAACAGGTGCAGTTGATATCAAACACCAAGGAACTACCGTTCATACATTTAATATTTCAGCACCTTCTTTGGCTGATTCAACTTTCTTATCTTCATTTACATCATCAAGTGTAAATACAAATGATTTGACGTTTGAATTTACACCAGCTTCAGGAACAGATAAGGCATATAATAACGTTGATGATGCATCAATCAATCAAACTACAATGGATGCTTTCAACGAGTTTAATATTACTTTACATACAGATAGTTTCCCATCAGAAACTAGTGTTTTATTGATTAACCCAATAACATCAACTGTTTTGTGGAGTACTCCACAATATCAAGGGAATATTAGTGGTGGAAATCTTTACCCTGGTGGTCCTGATGCTGATAAAGATTTTTCATACACTCAGAATATTACGAATGGAGAGTGTGTTTTAGTTTATTTACGTGATTCTTATGGTGATGGTATGAAAGTAGCTGGAGCTTCTGGAGCATATATGAGAGTTAAAGATGCGAATAACAACCTTATTGCTGAGGTGAAAAATACTGATGGTAACTTCAGAACTGTAGGTAAATTTGTTAAGGCTGATGAAAATGTATCGATTGATGAAATCATGAAAGGTGCATTTAAAATTTACCAAGATGGAAGTTTTGTAATTATTACTAATCCAGGATTAATTGGAAACACAGTAACTATTACAGACATTCAAGGAAAAACAATTCACGCTGCAAAAGTAGCTGAAGATTTAACTTTCGACACACAAAACTTAGCTTCTGGAACTTACTTAGTAACTATCGGTAATCACACAGAGAAGTTTATCGTAAGATAATTCTACTATAAAAGTTTTTCACTTTTTTTGATTAAGCCATCTCTTTCTTTGAAAGAGGTGGTTTTTTGTGTTTAGAATAAGCTGTTTCTTCATTCTTAAAAACTGTACCTTTGCACCATGCAAACACCAACCAAACCAGACATCAGACTTTTCTCTAAGGATGAACTTATAGAATCACTAGTTTCACTAGGGGAAAAAAAATTTAGGGCCAAGCAAATAGAAGAGTGGCTTTGGGTAAAAGGCGCTCGTAGTTTTGAGGAAATGACCAATCTTTCAAAAGGTCTTAGACAAACCTTGGAAACAAACTTTGGTATTTACCCTGTGCAAATAGCCGAAGAACAAATCAGTAATGATAAAACCATCAAAGTAGCCTTTGAATTGCACGACGGAAAAATATGCGAAGGAGTTTTGATTCCAGCGGGAGATAGAATGACCGCCTGTATTTCCTCTCAGGTAGGATGTTCTTTAGCTTGTGAGTTCTGTGCAACAGGAAAACTCAAGAGAGAAAGAAATATTACTTATCCAGAAATATATGACCAAGTTTGGTTGATCAACCAAATTGCACAAAAATACTATCAAAAAAAGCTCTCAAACATTGTACTTATGGGAATGGGGGAGCCTTTGATGAATTATAAAAACGTAAAACAAGGAATCGAAAAAATCACCCAAGAGATTGGTTTGCAAATGTCTCCAAGGAGAATTACCCTTTCTACCGCAGGTGTTGCCAAAATGATTACAAGAATGGCAGATGAAAAAGTACGTTTTCCACTCGCACTTTCTCTCCATGCTGCTACCGATGAGAAAAGAACGAAGATCATGCAGATCAATGAGACAAATAATCTTGAAGTTCTTTCTCAAGCGCTACAGTATTATTATGAGCAAACAGGAAATCAGATTACCTTAGAGTATATTATTTTCAAAGATTTTAATGATTCCATTGAAGACGCAAAACACTTGCATCAGTTTGCTAAAAAAGTTCCTTGTAAAATAAATATCTTAGAATATAACCCAATAGATGATGGAGGATTCAAAAAGGCAGATCTCAAAAAAGTGGATGCCTTTAAAGATTATTTAGAAGGAAAAAGGTTGATTGTCAATATTCGTAGAAGTAGAGGGAAAGACATTGATGCAGCTTGTGGGCAATTGGCAAACAAAAATTCAAGTGTTAAGTAATTGTTATTTTTGGATGGATTGGTACCTTTTTTAACAACTACAGAAGTCAAAATATAATACTTTTGCAGCATATTCTAAACACAAACATCAGATTATGAAGAAAATATTATTTTCTGCATTGGCATTAAGCCTAAGTGCTGTAAACGCACAAGATTGTTCAGAGCTATTTTTCTCAGAGTACATTGAGGGATCTAGTAAAAACAAAGCTTTAGAAATTTACAATCCTAAAGGGGAGAATGTTGATTTATCAACTTATTATATCAAAAGATATAAAAATGGACAGGGTCTTGCTGACACAGAGCTACAACTTTCTGGAGTAGTTAAGTCGAAAGATGTAGTTGTTGTATCAAATGGAGAAAAAGAAGACGGAGGTTTTGGAACTGTTGACCCTAAATTATTTGCTTATGCAGATATTCAAGGAACAGGAATTTATGCAACTTCACCGATGTTTTTTAATGGTAACGATGCTATGACTCTTGAGAAAATTGACGGAACTATCGTTGATATCTTTGGAAAAATAGGAGAAGACCCAGGAGAAGGATGGTGTGATTCTGCAGCTTTAGATTACAAAGCAGACGATAACAATTTCTTTCTTTCATGGACTTCAAACCATACTTTGGTAAGAAAAGCAACAGTAAAAAAAGGAATCACTGCGAACCCAAGCTTTTTCAACCCAGCATTAGAGTATGATTCAAATGCAATTAACTATACAGGAAATCTAGGGAAGCACACTTGTGAATGTGGAAACACTGATGATTCTGATTGGACTGAATTAGTACTTAACGTAAACGAATATCAAGCATTTAGTTTTATTGCATTTGCAAACAATGGACTTTTAAACATTGGAGCAGCAACTGAAATTAAAAACGTACAATTGTTTAATACTGCAGGACAACATGTAAAAACCGTTTCAGCGGAAAGTAATCAATTAGAAATTCCAGTTGAAAGCTTAAAAGGTATTTATATTTTGAAGCTTACGTCAACTGAAAATACAGTTTCTTCTTCTAAAGTAAATATCCAATAGATAAGGATGAAGAATTAAAAAATGACCGGTTAGGTGGACAGAAGTCTTACCCAACCGGCTTTTTTGTCTTTAAAAACACCACCAAACAGAGGAAATCTTCACAAAAGACTCATTATGAAAAAGCTCTTATTCATTAGCATTCTTTTCTTTTGCGTTACCCTTGTAAATGCACAAGGACTCATCAAAGGAGTAGTAAAAGATGCAAGAACAAGTGAAACACTAATCTCGGCAAGTATTATGTACGGAGAAAATAAAGGTGTTGTCACAGATATCAATGGTAAATTCTCCATGAGTGTACCAAATGGGGAATATAAACTGACTGTAAGCTATGTTGGTTACAAAAGTGTTATAAGGAATGTTTCGGTTTCAAATAATACCCAAAATCTGGTAATTAATTTACAACCAGAAATTCTAGATGAAGTTACCCTCGTAGCCGATATTGCACAAGAACGTAAAACACCTGTAGCTTTTACTTCTATTACTCCCAAAAAAATTACTGAAGAGCTAGGAGGAAGAGATCTTCCATTGGTTCTTAACCAAACCCCTGGTGTATATGCCACACAGAGTGGAGGTGGAGATGGAGATGCTCGAATCAATATTCGAGGATTCAAACAAGAAAACATGGCTGTTCTTATTGATGGAATTCCTGTAAATGACATGGAGAATGGAGCTGTATATTGGTCAAACTGGTTCGGTCTAGATATTGTTACAAAACGTATGCAAGTTCAGAGAGGTTTATCTGCTTCAAAACTTTCTATTCCTTCTGTGGGAGGAACTATTAATATCCTAACGAATGATACGGAGTCTAAAAAATATCTCAAAGTTCGTCAAGCATTTAATCAATGGGGTAAATCCACAACCAATATTGGATATAATTCTGGAATGAGCGAAAAAGGATGGAATTTTACAGGTGCTTTTTCTTATAAAAAGGGAGAAAACTATACAGATAATTCAGGTGTAGAAGGATTTTTTGCTTACGCAAAAGGAACAAAAAAATGGGACAACCATATCTTATCTCTTTCAGGATTTATTGCACCCCAAGAACATGCACAAAGAAGTTCTCAACAAAGAATTTTAGCTTATGATTCAGAATATGCACACGAACAAGGAATAGACACTTCTAAGTATCTTTCTGTTCAACCAGTAAACTTAGGAAGAGCATACAATAGAGATTGGGGATATATTAAAAGAAGTCGATATAATAATTTTGTTGACAAAGAAGCATTAACTGTGAGAAAGAACTTCTATATGAAGCCTCAATTGAACCTTAACCATACCTATTTAGTTAATGATGATTTAGTGATCAATAATGCTCTTTATTTATCTATTGGAAAAGGAGGGGGAACCAATATAAACAGTACTGTAGGTGCAAAATATTATGATGAAAATGGACTCATAGATTTACAACCTTTTTATGATCAGAATGCTAGAAATCCAATTGAAAAAACAGGAAATCTACATAAATCAAATACTTTTTTGATTGCAAATCATAATGAGCACGTTTGGGGAGGATTATTATCAAAGGTTGATTACCAGATGAATGATGCTTGGAACCTATCAGGAGGTCTTGATTTAAGAACCTATGAAGGAAAACACTTTAAAACAGTTCATGACCTTTTAGGAGGAGATTATGTAAGCGATCCAAATCAAAAAGATGTTCTTGTAAAAGAAGGTGATACCTTAGATTTTAATAACTCTGTGTTTGTAAACTGGGCAGGATTATTCGGTCAAGCAGAATATACAGAAGGTGCTTTAAGCGGTTTCTTAAATTTATCGGTATCTAATATTTCCTTTAGAAAAGAAGATTATTATAGTAATGAAGAATCTGAAACGAAAAATAAAATTGGGTTTACCGTAAAAACAGGAGCAAATTACAATCTTGATGAAAACTCTAATATTTTTGTAAATGTTGGATACTTGAATAAAGCTAGACCTTCAAAATTTATTTTTAACGGATATACAACAGACTTTAGAGCACATACAGATAACGAAGTTGTAACGGCTGCAGAACTTGGGTATCATTTTGGTTCGTCAAAATTTACTATTGATGCCAATGCATACTATACGTTATGGAATGGGAAACCTGTAAACAATATAAAAGTACCTGGTGAAGATAATATTTTCTTTGTACTTCCAGGATTAGACGCACGCCACATGGGAGTAGAAATAGATGGAGTTTATAAAATTACCCCAAAAGTGGATTTACAAGGAACTGTTTCGATAGGTGACTGGGTTTGGACTTCAAAAAATGTAGGTATAGAAGTGTATAACCAGCAAACTGGTGTCACAGAATCTTCAGACCAAACCTTTTCTTTTGACGGAGTTCACGTTGGAGATGCTCCACAAACACAATTAGGTGCTTCGCTGAATGTAAAACCAATTAAAGGTGCTTATGTTCGTTTGAAATATGGTTATAATGCTCGCTATTTTTCTGATTATAATCCAGAGCCAACAGCAGACAATTTAGGAGATAACTATAAGCCAATAGAGCCTTGGAGAATTCCAGACTACGGGAGATTCGACTTGTTTTTAGGGTATAATTTCAAAATTAAAAAGCATAAAGTAGCTTGGCAATTTAGTTTATTCAATGTCTTAGATACGAAATATATTTCGGATGCTCGAAACAACGCCCGTTACATGATTGACGGTCAAATAAACAATAATGATGCTGCTTCGGCATCTGTATTCTTCGGAGCTGGAAGAAACTTATCTACTTCGATAAAAATTACACTCTAAAAAGGAACGAACATGAAAAAAATACTCATACTAGCAGCATTTGCTACAAGTTTTGGTTTATCTGCCCAAAACTTAAACTACTACGAGAATACCTACGGTCAAACAGGTACGACTCTTAAAACCACTTTACATGATCTAATAGATGATCATTCAGAATTTGAATACGGAACCATCAAAACAATCATTAGACAAGCTGATGTGGATCCTGCGAATGCTAATAATATCATCTTGATGTACACCGGGAATTCTATTAGCAAATGGGATTTTGCAAATGATCCAACAGATCCAGGGATGTATGATTACTGGAATAGAGAGCATACTTGGCCAAAGTCTCATGGAAATTTTGGTCCTAATGGTGTTTTTGGAGTAAAAGGAGCCAATACAGATGCTCATCACTTGCGTCCTGTAGATATGACAATGAACTCTGCAAGGTCTTATAAAGATTTTGATAATGGAGGAACCATCGTAAATAACGGATCGACACCTACGCAGTGTAAATCTACCAACAACACATGGGAGCCTAGAGATGCCGTAAAAGGAGATGTAGCCAGAATGATGTTTTATATGGCAGCAAGATATGAAGGTGGTAATAGTGCTGTGGGAAATGCAGAGCCAGATTTAGAATTAGTGGAAGCGATTAATACATTTCCTAATGCAGAATTAGGAAGACTTTCTACTCTTCTCCAATGGCATTTAAATGATCCAGTAGATGCATTTGAACTCAATAGAAATGATATTATAGAAAACTGGCAGCAAAATAGAAATCCATTTATTGATCATCCAGAACTAGCACATATCGTTTTTGGTACAAATTCAGCTTTTGTAGGTTCATTTAGTAATCTAGCAATAAGTCCTTCAGCTCCTACTCAAGGAGACATTATTACCGTTACTGTAGATTTTACAGGAGGGAACTCTTCTGATCTTACACTTTATTGGGGAAATAACTGGAATGACGTATTAGACTCTACAAATTCGGTTACTATGACACAGAATGGGACGAGTTATACGGCTCAAATTCCAGCTCAAGTATATTCTGCTCAAGTAAAATTCAGAATTAGATCTACAGGAAATAATGGTAGTTATATCTCTCATAGATTTAAGATTCAATCAGAACCATTTAACGGAACCATTACGTCAATACGTGCCATTCAAGGAACAGGAGTACATTCACCAATGGCTTGGAAGATTGTTTCACAAGGAAATACTACAACAAATGCAGCCAATAATGTAGAGCGATCTGTAACAGGAATCGTAACAGGAGTTTTTGGAAATAGTTTCTTTGTGCAAGAATCAGATTCTTTGAGATCAGGAATATATGTATATGATGCACCAAGCTTTCCTGCTATTGGTGATAGTGTAATCATCACAGGAAAAATTACCGAGTATCATAATCTTACAGAAGTAGTGGATGTAAGCTTAGTAAATATTATCTCAAATAATCACCCACTTCCAAATTTTCAATTTGTAAACACCGGTGATATTTCTACAGGAAATGCTTCTGCCGAAGATTATGAATCTGTACTTGTAAAATTAAGCGATGCAACTTGTGTAAACGAAGATGTAGGATTTGGAATGTGGAAAGTGAGTGATGGATCAGGAGATGCATTAATCCACAATTCTTCAGTTTATTCTTTTGATCCTACTCAAGGAGAAAGTTATGATATCTCAGGTGTTTTAAATTATAATTTTGATGAATTCAAAGTTGAGTTAAGATTTGCAGAAGATATTTCGGCTCCAGTTGATACTTCTGGTCCTAGATTACTTAAAGCAGAAAGTCCAGCAAAAGGATACTTAAACGTATGGTTTAATGAAGCTACGGAAGAAGTATCAGCAGAGACTTTGGCTAATTTTAGTATTAATAATGGAATTCAAATTACCTCAATTAATCAACACGCACTTGAGAAAACAAAGTTAATCATGACGATCCTGAACCAAACAGTGGGAACTCATACGTTAACATCTTCTCAAGTAGTCGATTTAAAAGGAAATATTGGAGGAATAACAACTGTTGATTTCGTTTCTAATCATAACAATGTATCCGTTGAAGAAAACGAATTAGAAGGGATTCAATTTGTTGGAACTAAATCAGGAATTCTACTAATAAATACAGGAGAGAATATTCATGTATCTATCTGGTCTGTAGAAGGAAAAAAGATTTTTGAAAGAAATAATATTGAAGAACACTCGGAGATTCCTCTTTTTTCTAATGGAACTTATTTCATTAGGTTAGAGAAAAATGGAGTGTTTAAAACTCAAAAATGGGTTATTCAATAACCAGATAATCCTCTAAATAAATTACAAAAGCTCCAAAGTCGACTATCTAGTTACTTTGGAGCTTTTTTTATCATTCAATATCAATAAAGTGTGGGTTTTCTTTTTGAAGTTGTTGATAATTATAACCACTTACGCCTTGTATTCCTCCTGTGTGAATAGCTACAATTCTAGATCCTCGAGGGAAATATCCTTTTTTCACCATATCATAAATCCCAAAGAGCATTTTGCCTGTATAAACAGGGTCTAAAGGGATTTTATGTTTTTGATAAAAATCATTGATAAAGTGAATCAACTCGGGTTTTACCTTTCCAAATCCCCCGAAATGATAGTCACGAATAAGTTCGTACTCGAAAGGAGTAGAAATCATTTTTTCTATTTCTTTATCTAGATAATTTTTATCTTTCAGCATCACCATTCCGATGCCTTTAGTGGGTTCTTTAAGCCCATTCATAATCCCCGAAAATGTTGTTCCAGTTCCAATACTAGAAACAAAATAGTCGTAGTTTTTTTTCCAACTTTTGGAAGTTAAAGCGCAACCTTTTAAAGCTTCTAGGCTATGTCCACCTTCTGGGAGGATATAATAATTCTTCCATTTTACAGGAAGGTCTATTTGCCAATTTTTTTCCCGAAAAGCTCTAAAATCAGAACGAGAGACGAATTGAATATCAGTACCATATTTTTGTAAAAACTGTATCGTAGGATTATTGTAATCCTCCTCTCCACGAATTATGCAGGCAAATGGAATTTCATGCTCATAGCAGGCAAATGCTGTAGCGACTAAATGATTAGAGAAAACCCCACCAAAAGACACAATTCCTTGTTTTTCTAAGCTTGGAAATTTTTCGAGAAAGAAAAAGAGCTTTCTCCATTTATTTCCTGAAACAAATGGGTGTAATAAATCATCTCGTTGAATATCAAGAGAAACGCCATGATTGTCCATTAAATCGTCCTGAATACTTTGTACAATTGTTTGATGCTTATGATCCATAGTTGAGCACTTTGTTTTTATCTTTTTTAGAGGAAATATTGGCTAATTTCCACATTTGTAAGCTATTTTTTAGCACTATTGATACCAGATTTATAGATTACAAAAGGAAATTTGCTAAAAAAAAAGTATATTTGTTATTACTAGAACAAATACCTTTAATTCTCATGAAGATGATGAATCGTTTTTTAATTGTTTTTTCTTTTATTTTTTCTTTCTCTCAAGCCCAGAGCGTTCAGAAACTAATGTATGGAACAAATGCCCTTTTTGGAGCGGTTAACGCAGGAACATCTGTGCCAAGTTATATGGATACTATTGCAGGAACTGCCCCAGCAGATATTGAGGGAATTTCTCATGTAGAAGATAATTTCGGAGATGTCCATTTCTATGTTACTGGTGATGGAGTTTTTAATGCCAATGGAAACCTAGTAGCAGGTTCGGGTGCGATTAACAGCCATGCTGGAATCACAGAAATAGTTACCTGTAAAGTACCTGGTACTGTAACGGATTACTATATCGTATATACCAAAGATGAAGGTTGTGATTTGTTATACTATTCTAAGATTAACTTAGCACTAAACCAAGGTCAAGGACAAATCGTTCCTGTAAATCTCAACTTATTATTGAGTGATACCTCTAACAGTAGTGGATTATATGCAGAGGGAAAGGAAATTATAAATAAACCAAACTCTCAGGATAAATACCTTATTGTAAGACGTTGTGATTTTGGTTTTGAAAAATTTGACATTACCCAACTGGGAATCAATAATAGAAAAACTGTTAAAGTTTGGACACCAGGAACTGTTCTTAATCCAGCAGATTCAGGTCGTGGAGAATTAGATTACCATAACGAGTATCTTGCTTATGCTTCTACGGAGTCTAATGAAATGATCCACTTTGAATTCAATCCTTGTACAGGGAAATCAAGTAATTTGAATGTCTTTAGTGAAACTTTTGACGGAATTTATGGAGTAGAATTTTCTCCCACAGCAAAATATCTATACGGATCCAGTGAAAAAGCTATAAATACCAATGCTGGAAACAGTAATTTAATGAGAGTAGCTACAGGAAGTGCTATCAATCCGCCAAATGTTTATAAAATAGGGACATTTGTTGACTGTAAAGGCGATAGTGTTCACGATGTTGGGCTTGGGCAGTTAGAATTAATGACTTCAAACAAAATTTATTCTCCAATTGTAGGTGAATGCTCTATTTTAGAAATTTCAGACCCTGATAATACGACAATAAATATTGATTATAAGAATACAATAGGAGATATGTATAAAGGATTGAGTGATCTTACTCAAAGTGATATTTATATTAGTTTCTTAGACTATTCTGCTAAAATTACTCCAGTAAAATGTATTGGAGAAAGCAATGGTAAAATCCAACTAACACTCGCAGGAGGAATGCCACCGTACTCGATTAACTGGGATCATAATGGTTCAAATTTATTAAGTGCAAATAATTTGGGAAAAGGAACCTATAAAGTGACTATTTCAGATAATAGCTGTTCAGGAGCATCTGTAGTATTGAATTTTAAAATTACAGAACCAGATTCAATACGTTCTTTAATAGAAGTAGAAGATGCCAGATGTTATCAAGAAAATGGTAAGTTCAAAAAGACAATTTGGGGAGGAATCCCACCCTATACCGTTTCTTATAGCAACGGATTTAGCGAACATAATCCAAGAGCAGGTTTTTACACCATGTATGTGGTAGATAAATATGGTTGTCAGTATTCTGACACATTTAGAATCGAAGAACCAGATAATATTACTTGGTCAGATTCTATTAGTGCTCCACTTTGTCCTGGTGATCCAGGAAGCTACCATGTGTACAACCTTCAAGGAGGAACAGGTAGAATTCTTATCAACGGAAAAGAAGATTCTGTTATTAATTTCTTACCGGGTAATTACACTGTTCAATTTGTAGATGAAAACGGATGTAATAGAACACAAAGTGTGGTAATTCCTTCGGCAGATTCTATTATTTCCAATGTAGTGGTTTATCAAGACGATTGTAATGAATTTATGGGTAGAGCAGAGCTCACTGCTTCTGGAGGAAAAGGAGAGCTTACAACAGAATGGCTTGGTGTAGATCCAGAATCATTCCACCCAGGGAAATACTCCGTGAAGATAACCGATGAAAATGGTTGTGAACATTATTCTTATTTTTCATTTACACCCGAACCAACAAAACTCAATATCCCAACGATCTTTACACCTAATGGTGATGGATTAAACGAATATTGGGCTCCTGTATTTGACTGTGAAAAAGATTTTGAATTCGAAATTCATACACGATGGGGTAAAAAATTATTCCAATCAACTAAGGATAATAGAAAATGGTACGGACATGATCCAAAAGGAATTTTGGTAGATGACGGAATCTATGTTTATATCCTTACATACTATGACTCTAGAGGTAATTCTCATAAAGAGAAGGGAACTTTATTAGTTACTTATTAAAAATAATTTCCAAAAAAGGAAAACAACTCAAAATCCACAAGTAAATTTGCTTGTGGATTTTTTTTTATTATGAAAGGATTAGTCATTAAATCAACTGGGAGTTGGTATAAAGTATTAGACAACAAAGGAAAGTTGTATGATTGTAAAATCAAAGGGAAGTTTAGAATCCAAGGGATTCGGACAACCAATCCTGTTGCTGTGGGAGATGAAGTGGAAATTCTGCAGAATGATAATCAAGATATTCCCTTGATTCATAAAATATATCCAAGAAGAAATTATATTATTAGAAAATCTGTAAATCTATCTAAAGAAGCACATATATTGGCATCTAATATTGATAGAGCCATTTTGATAGTTACCCTAGCATATCCAGAAACGAGCTTGAGTTTTATAGACAGATTTTTAATTACTGCCGAAGCTTATTATATTCCAGTAACCATTGTGTTTAACAAATATGATCTTTATGATGAAGAACTTGAGTTAGACTTAGAAGCCTATAGAATGATGTATGAGGCTATTGGTTATGATACACTTGTGTGTTCTGCGGAAGAAAAATTTGGTTTAGAACCTTTAATAGAAATTCTGAAAGACAAAACAACGCTATTATCTGGTCATTCTGGTGTAGGGAAATCCACTCTTGTTAATGCCATAGAACCTACGCTTGATTTGAGAACGGATGAAATTTCGGATATACATTTACAAGGAAAGCATACCACTACTTTTGCCGAAATGCATCCTTTGAGTTTTGGAGGAAATATAATAGACACTCCCGGTATAAGAGGTTTCGGTTTAGTATATATGGATGTGGAAGAAATAAAAGGGCTTTTTCCCGAGTTTCAGTCTTATTCTAAGGAATGTAAATTTCATAATTGTCAGCACCTTCACGAGCCAAAATGTGCTGTGAAAGCGGCAGTAGAAAAAGGTGAATTATTCTCTACGAGATATGAAAATTATCTACAATTTGTGAATGATATTCAGGAGGAAAATGCGCAAAATCATCGATAATACGTAAGTTATTCTTCTTCAAACCAAGAAGAATACATCACATAATTATCGGCAATTCCTTTTACCAATTGTTCAAAATGCTCAGGGTTTAATTGTTTCACTTTTTTGGCAGGAACACCTGCATAAATCCAACCGCTTTCTACTCTCGTATTTTGTGTAACCACAGATCCCGCAGCCACAATTGCGTTTGATTCTACAACACAACCATCCATAACAGTTGATCCCATTCCTATCAGTACGTTATCTTGAATTGTACAACCGTGTACATTGGCATTATGACCTATAGAAACATTATTTCCGATCAACAAATCATATTTTTCATAGGTTCCATGAAGTACTGCCCCATCTTGAACATTTACTTTGTTCCCAAGAGTAATTTTGCAAACATCACCTCTCACAACAGAAGAAAACCAAAAACTACAGTTTTCACCAGCCTGAATATTTCCAACTAAAGTTGCATTTTCTGCCAAAAAACAAGAAGTGGGAATTTGAGGAGTACAACCTCGTACTTTTTTAATGAGTGCCATGGTTTATTTTTTTTGATTTCAATGCCCAAAAATACTTTAAAAAAACTTCTTTGGTTGTAATTTGAGCAATCTTGAAACCAGCAAAGCCATCTCGGAAACCTTGTTTTAGAAAATATGCTTTTAAAAACCGAAAGGGCGGACTAAAAATCATTTTAAGGAATAAGGAGAAATTGGATTTTCCTTGATACTGTTCTGCAGCAAGTTTGGCGTATTTTTTCGAGCGTTTTTTATGATCTGCTATATGATCAAAACCAAAATGAAATAAATGCCCTTTCAAGGTAGTGATTTCACCTTCAGTTTCAATGTATTCGTGAACTTTTCCACCTTTCCATTGGGTGTTTCTCGGAAAAAGTCTGATTTTTTTATCTGGATACCATTCACCATGCTTAATCCATTTTCCGCAATAATTATTAAGTCTTTGAAGCTCAAAAACACCTCTAAAATCGTTTTTTTTCAGGCTAAGAATGGATTTTTTTAATTCTTCTGAGACTCTTTCATCAGCATCTATATTGAGTACATATTCATAAGAGGCTAAATGATTCAAACGATTTTTTGATGCCACAAAGCCTGCCCATTTCTCTTGGTAAACAATTGCCCCCATTTTTTTAGCAATTGCCACAGTGTGATCTGTACTATAGGAATCCAAAACAATAATTTCGTCACATATTTCTTGAATAGATTGAATACATGCTTCAATATGTTTTTCCTCGTTAAAGGTCAATATAGCGCCAGTAATTTGATGCATCAACTTCCTTTTTGAACAAAAAATCTACCTTGCACGGAGATGATATCATTTCCAAATCCGAAATGCGCGTCAATATAGATTTCTTTCTTTTTATCGCCTTTAAGCACTTTTACTTTTTTGCGTTTAAAACATTTCAATGGGGGATCGTCGTAGGGGCGACTGATCCACATATCAGCATCACGTAAACTGTTTCTGGTGAAGTCATCAAAATCTTCGGGTGTTTGAATATGTAATACCTGATTTTTCCTTAATGGAATATTAATTTGTGTATCACCATCGGGCGTTTCCGTTATTTGAACCACTTGGGTATTTGGGTAAATATCCGTAAACATACCATATTTTACGGCTAAGTAATCTTGGGTTTTACAACTTCCAAGCATCAATAATAGAAAACTAAAAACTAAAAGCTTCTTCATTTTTTATGATTTAATAGCCACTCTTTTTGAATGGGTACAACGCCTAAATGTTCACAAACTAGCCCACCAGCCAAATTAGCAATCCAAGCCATTTGGGAGCGTTCTAAGTTTTGTGCTAGAGCAAGTGCTGCAACAGATACCACGGTGTCTCCTGCACCGCTTACATCAACAATATTTCGTTTGAATGCGGGGTGTCTGTAGAGTGATTTGTCTTTTTGATAAAGTGCTACTCCATATTCAGATAGGGTGAGAAAAATAGTGTCTGCCTCTATTTTAGTATTAAGATTTCGACAAATATTTTCTAATTCTTCGTCTTTACTAGGGTCGCAATTTTCTCCTAAACCTTCTATAATTTCCTTTAAATTAGGTTTGAAAACATCTACATTCTTAAAAGCTAAGAAATTCTTTTTTTTAGGGTCAACGATTATTTTAATACCATTTTCTTTACAAAAATGGGTAGTTTTAGAAATAGTTTCGGGAGTTAATAAACCTTTGTTATAATCTTGAAAAATAAGTACATCTAAGGGGTTTTCTTGATGGATTTTTTTTAAGATATCGAGAATTTTCTCATGCTCTAAAAAATCATGTTTATCTTCTTCATCAACTCTTAAAACATGTTTATCATCTACAATAATCCTTGTTTTAATGGTCGTTTTTCTTCCTTTTGCGGTAATCAGACCACGAGAACTGAGACCATTTTGTTCAAAAAGACGTTTCATACGTTCCCCAGATGCATCATTCCCAATGAGCGATATGATTTCTACTTGAGCTTCCAAACTTTTGAGGTTTAAAGCCACATTGGCTGCACCTCCAAGTCTTTCATCCTTTGTCTGAACATCCACTACAGGTATGGGCGCTTCGGGGCTCATTCTTTCAATACTTCCCCACTGGTAAGCATCAATCATAGAATCTCCTAAAACAAGGATTCTTGAGTCTTTGGTCTTATTTAAAAATGTAGAAATCTCTACCATTCGGCATTAGTCTTCAAGATTATTGACAAAATCGATAATTCTTTCTGCCGCTTTTTTTAAGTTTTCTTCGGAAGTTGCATAAGATAATCTCAAGCAATTTGGTGTCCCAAAGGCATCTCCACTCACGGTAGCTACAAATTTATCTTCGAGAAGTTTTTGAGCAAAATCGGAAGCATTTTTTATTGTTTCTCCTTGATGTTTTTTTCCGAAATAATAGGAAATATCAGGGAAAAGATAAAAAGCACCTTGAGGTAAAGGCATTTTAAAACCTTTTAATTTACTGAGTTCACCGTGCATAAAATCTCTCCTATTTAGAAAAGTATCTCGCATATAGCTTACTTTTTCTGGTGATTCTGCCAGTGCTGTTTCTACTGCTTTTTGGGCAATGGAGCAGGTTCCTGAGGTAATTTGACTTTGCATTTTACTCACAGCTGATGCCAGCCATTGTGGAGCTGCAATATAGCCTAAACGATACCCTGTCATTGCAAATCCTTTTGATAATCCGTTTACGATACACACTCGC
The DNA here is from genome assembly GCA_025210805.1 of Flavobacteriales bacterium. Lineage (NCBI taxonomy): Bacteria > Pseudomonadati > Bacteroidota > Flavobacteriia > Flavobacteriales > Flavobacteriales bacterium. The sequence goes on along the minus strand of JAOAQX010000003.1, from coordinate 154,192 downwards.
TCTTTGATGTTTTCAAATTGAGCAATGCTTTCGTGTTTACCATCAAAGGTGATTAACTCATAGATTTCATCGGAAATAATGAGAATTTCAGGATGTTTTTCAAAAACTTTTGCCAAAGCCTTCAATTCATCCTTAGTATAAAGCATCCCACTGGGGTTTGAGGGCGAACTAAACAAAAAAGCTTTTGTTTTAGGTCCAATTGCTTCCTCAAGCTGCTTTGGTGTTATTTTATAATGGTTTTCTACAGCGGTAGGAATCTCTTTGGCAGTTCCTTCGGCTAATTCTACCATTTGCTTGTAACTTACCCAATAGGGTGCAGGAAGAATGACTTCGTCACCAGGATTCAAGATGGACAGCATAATTTCTGCTAAGCATTGTTTTGCTCCTGTGGACATCACTATTTGTGATGGTGAAAAGTCTAATTGATTGTCTCTTTTTAATTTTTTGACAATAACTTCTCGGGCACTTAAATATCCTGGAACAGGTGTATAGTGAGAAAAATTATCATCAATTGCTTTCTTCATCCCTTCTTTGATAAAATCAGGGGTGTCAAAATCTGGTTCTCCTAGACTTAAACTGACTACGTCTATTCCTTGGTTCTTTAGTTCTCTTGCTTTTTGTGCCATAGCAATCGTTTGCGATGCTTCCATGGACAAAATTCTATTGGAAAGTATATTCATCTTATTACAAATTAACCCAACACAAACTTAAGTTTTTTCCCAATATATCAGCGTTTTTTAGATAGAAGTTTTTTAGGAAAAAAAGAGACTTCAAAATCAGTATTTTCAGAAGAATGAATAGGGTCTTTTCAATGCTTGATCTCCATAAGTGGTATTACAACAAAAAATCGTCTAAAAACTCAAAAAATGGATCCTTGTAGGTTTCTGATATTGGAATAAATTTTTCCCCAAAAATAATTCTGTTTTTTTCAACAATTTCTATTTTTTTGAGATTGACAATATAAGATCTGTGTACCCTCATAAATTGCTCTTCGGGCAGTTTTTTTAAAATATTTTTAAAATTAGATAGAATGAGAACAGGATGCTTTTCGTTTTTTGTAAAAATCTGAATATAATCCTTTAATCCCTCGAAATACAAGATGTCTTTTAACGCTATTTTTTTGATTTGATAGCTTGTTTTTACAAACAAAAATTCTTGCTGAATATGCTCTAAAGACGCTTTATCCATATTTTGCTCTTCAGATAATATTCGCTCAACTCGGTTTATAAATTTCTTTTTGGACAAAGGTTTTAGAAGGTAATCTATTGCCTGAACATCATAAGATTCTGCAGCAAAATTTGCATAAGCTGTTGTAAAAATAATTTTGCATTCATTTTTTTGTTCTTTTAATCTTTTTGCAAGCTCCATTCCATTTAGTTTTGGCATTTCTATATCCAAAAAACAAAAATCTATTTGATTATTCATCAAAAATTTTTGAGCTTCTAGTCCATTCGAAAAACTTCCTTTGAGTTCCAGTGCGTCTATGTCTGAAATATAGTTTTCTATCTGCTGACGAGCCAAAGGTTCATCTTCTACAACAATACAAGTTTTTAAATCCATAATGTTAATTTTGCATGAAAAATATGCTCTGTTTTAGTTATATCGAGCTTGTATAAATCGGGGTATAGTAATTCTAAACGCTCTTTTAGATTATTTAGGCCTGTTCCTTCTCTATCAGTAAGTTGTTCTTTCTTGGTAAAAGTATTCGAAACTTGAAACAGCAGTTTTTTATCCTGAAAAGCTAAACTAATTTTAAGAAAACTATCCTCTTCATTAAGCGTTCCATGCTTAAAGGCGTTTTCAACCAAAACGATAAGAACTAAAGGTGTAATTTGTTTATACTGATAATCTCCCGCAAAATCCTTTTGAATCATAAGTCCTTCTGGAAGTCGTAGCCGCATAATATCTATATAGGAGTTGATCAGTTTAATTTCATCCTGTATAGGGACTTTTTGAGTCTGACTGACATCTAAAACATATCGCATCATTTCGCTAAGGTTGACTAAAGTATCCTGAGCTTTTTCAGACGATATATCTATCAAGGCATGAATGGTATTGAGTGTATTAAAGAAAAAATGAGGTTGTATCTGGTAGGATAAATTCGTAAGTTGAGCTTGAAGCAATAGTGATTCCGCATTTTTCCTAGTGTCTTCTTCGTTTTGCCATTTCTGTTGTAGCTTAATTAATATTGCAACTAAAATTGCGATAAGTTGCAAAACTATTAACCCGATGGGTGCACGATATTTTCTTTTTTTAAGAAAAGGGACTTTGGATCTCCTATTTTTTGTTGATTCTTTGTTTAATTTATGTTGATGTTCGGAATGGAAATTGATTTCATTATCATGATGTTTAGCAGGTCTTTGCTGAAAGAATTCTTTCCTTATTTTTTTAAAAGAACGGGAACTTAATATTAATGTCGAACCGCCAATCATTAATATTTGTATCACTGTGAAAATTAGATATTTTCGTTTGAAGAACCATTTTTTTACTAGCCAAAAATAATTCACATAAAATATAGCAAGAAGTAATATTATTGGTAATTCAAATAGAACAATTGTTGTCCAATTAATTTCTTCAAATTCCCGGACACTAAAAGGGAGTAAAAAGGCTAAAACCACCACGATGATATGAGGTAACATGGTGGTGATTGTTGCTTTTTTTGATTGATATTTCTCTTTGTGAATCACTTTTTTGTTTTAATTAAAAGCCTTTTTGTTTTTATGTCTTTCTTTTCGCATTTCTTGAAATTTAGCAAATTGTTCAGTCGATAAAATTTGCTTCATTTCCGCATTGAATTTACGCTTTTTTTCTTTCATTGAGTTCTTTCTTTTAGTCATAAAAGCTTCTTGATAAGAAAAATGATCAGTCATCACCTTTTGCATTTGACTCTTTTGCTCTACTGTTAGCTTCAGCTCAGTCACTACTCTTTTTTGAATTCTTTCTCGAATTTCTTCCCTTTGAGCTTTATTCTCAGGAATCTCATCTAAGCGCTCATGCTCTTGATGCTTTTTTAATGCCAATGCACGTTCTTCTTTTTTTATTGCACGAAGCTTCTTCATTTGTTTTTTAGAAAGAAACTTAGAAAACTCATTTTGAAGTTTTTTCCTTTGTTCCTTTTTCTCTAAGCGCATTTCTTTATTAGGTTTCATCTGCTCAAAAAGAACTAAAACCTGTTTCTCTTGTTCTTCAGACAAATTTAAAGCTCTATCAAGAGTTTCAAGATGTCGTTTTGGGTGATGTTTTTTTGAGGGATGTTGTGCAAATGCGTTTGATCCCATGAAGGAGATCAAAATAAATGTTTTAATAAAATTTTTCATCGTACTGTTTTTAAGAAATTTACAATACAAATATCAAATGATTACTAGTAAATAAAAAACAAACTCTATTTAATGGTTTATATATTCTACGAAGTTGAGGGAGTATTCGACAGATAAACCCCTCCTATAAATAAAACAAAATGACTCCAGAAGCCTCTTGCGATAAAACCTTGCAAGGGGCTTCATTTTTATATCTCAATCTAATCCCATTCTCTTGCATTAATTATTGTATCTTTGTTTGATATGCAATTTGAGAAAATATTAGGACAAGAACATAATATTCAGCGGTTTTTAGATAGTGTTCAGAATCAGCATATTGCTCATGCTCAGTTTATTGCTGATGCTGGGAATGGTTCTGGTTTTGCATTTGCTTGGGCAGTAGCTCAGTATTTGCTATGTAAAAACCCCAGTGAAAACGATGCATGTGGAGATTGTCAGCCCTGTCGGTTAACGGCACAGCTTCAACATCCCGATTTGCATTTTAGTTTTCCACTGGTGAGGTCTCAAAAAAATGGCGATAAAAACAGTTTTCTCTCCGCTTGGAGAAAAATGGTACTTGCCAATCCTTATTCCAATATGGATGACTGGATTCGGGAAGGAGAATTTCAAACTAAGCAGAGTATCATTGATATAAAAGAAGCAGCAAGTATTCTCAAAGATTTGTCTTTAAGACCTTTTATGGGTTCTTATAAAATCTTGGTGGTTTGGCAACCCCAAAAAATGAATATAGCCGCTTCCAATAAATTGCTCAAATTCATCGAAGAGCCACAAGGAAAAACACTTATTTTGTTTGTGGGCGATTCTTGGGAAGATATTTTGCCCACCCTACAATCTAGGATGCAAAAAACAAGGCTACAACCCATTGCAGATGATGAAATAGCAAGGTATTTAATCAATGAGAAAAATATAAACCCAAACTTAGCCGAAGATATTTCGGTAGTTGCTGATGGTAATATTTCTTTGGCAATAAGATGGTTACAAGATTCAGAAGATTTACAATTGTATTCTCAATTGTTTGTCCAATGGATGCGACTGAGTTTTCAAGCTTTACAAAAGAAAAGCCTAGATAAACTCGTGCTTTGGGTGTCTGAAATGTCAAAACTTGGAAGAGGAAAACAAATAAAATTTTTAGATTTTTCGGCACAATATATCCGAAAATCATTTTTGGCAAATTATCAAATGGATCAGTTGTCAAGTTTTCGCCTAAAAGATGTTCAATTCGATTTATCGAAATTTAGTCCTTTTATACATGCTCAAAATTATCAAGAGATTATAGAAGAATTGGAATTGGCAAGCAAGCATATAGCAAGAAATGCCAATGCAAAAATTGTTTTTTTGGATCTAGCATTCAAAATAGCAAGAAATCTTCATAGGAAACTAAAAATAGAATCCAATGGGATGTAACGGATGTAGTAGTTCTTCGGGAGGAGGCTGTGGTACCTCAGGTGGTGGTTGTGGCGTATGTCATGGTAAATTGCCTGTATTTAACTGGTTAAGCGGTGTTCAAAACCCGAATTTAAATATCATAGAAGTCAGTTTTAAAAACGGAAGAAAAGAGTTTTTCCGAAATGAAAACAAACTGATGATGCAAGTAGGAGATATCGTTTGCGTAGAAGGAGCACCAGGACATGATGTAGGAATTGTGAGCCTTGTGGGAGATATCGTAAGGTTGCAAATGCGTAGGAAAGGAATTTCGAGAAAAGACGAATCCATCAAAAAAATCTACCGAAAGGCAAGTCAAGCCGATATAGAAAAATGGGAAATAGCCCGTGGTAGAGAGCACGAAACCATGCACCAAACAAGGTTGATGGCATTGGATTTAGGTTTAGAAATGAAAATAACCGATGTAGAATTCCAAGGCGACAATACCAAAGCCACCTTTTATTATACAGCAAATGCTCGTGTAGACTTTAGAGAGCTGATAAAGGTCATGGCTACCGATTTTAAAATCAGAATCGAAATGCGCCAGATAGGAGCTAGGCAAGAGTCTGCCAGACTTGGAGGAATTGGGTCTTGTGGTAGAGAACTCTGTTGTAGTTCTTGGCTTTCAGACTTTCGATCAGTAAATACTTCGGCAGCTCGATATCAACAACTCTCCTTAAACCCGCAAAAACTTGCAGGGCAATGCGGAAAATTGAAATGTTGTCTCAATTTTGAATTGGAATCCTATTTGGATGCATTACAGCATTTTCCTTCAACACAACAGCCACTTTTTACAAAAGCAGGGAAAGCTTATAGCCAAAAGGTAGATATTTTTGGAGGTAAAATCTTGTATTGTGTAAAAGAAGATATCATGACGCATTGGTTTGAATTACCTATAGAAGAGGTAAAAGAAATCATTGCGATGAACAAAAAGGGAATTCAGCCAGATTCTCTAGAAGATTATGCTATTGTAAAAGAGGAAGATGCAAGTCTTACCTTTGAAAACGTAGTGGGGCAAGATAGTTTGACGCGTTTTGATACCCAGAAAAAGGATCGTAATAAAAACAGAAATCGCAATAAGCGAAAACCGTCTAATAACCGACCAAACAATAGAAATCCAAAAAAGAAATCGGCTTCAGCCAATGGGGGAAAACCCAAAAATAATAACCAAGGACAAGGTGCCGTTGCCAAGAAACACCCAAATAAAAACAGAGCGAACAATAAAAGGAATGACAAACCTGTTTCCAAAGAAGAACACCAAAAAAGAATAGCCAAAATGCTAGATAAAATGGGTGGTCAAGAAAAAACGGGAGCAGAGGATAAGAAACCAAACAGAGCAAAACCCAAAAGAAAACCAAGAAATTATAGAAAACCTAAAGACAAAAAAGAATAGATGTTAAAAAAGAATATCCTTATTTTTTTATTAGGAATGCTTTTGTATTCCTGCGGTTCAGAAGTGTTTGTTTCTGAGGTTAAAACCATAAACTCAGACGGATGGAATGCTGATGAATCTCACTCTTTTAACTTTGATTTGAATGAAGAAAACACAAAGGATTTGGATTTATTCATTCATCTACAACACAATAATGACTATCGTTTTCAAAATATTTACTTTTTCTCAAAGATTACTTTTCCAGATTTTAGCACAAAAAAAGATACCTTGCAGTATTATTTGGCAGAAAAAAATGGGAAATGGATGGGAAGTGGAATGTCTAACTCTAAAACCATTTTACTTCATTATCCCTTAAATCTTCGTCAGAAAGGAAATTATAAACTTGAGCTTACTCAAGCAATGAGAACAGAAAAACTAACAGGAATTGAAAAATTAGCTATTAGTATAGAACATGGAAAAAATTAAATCAATATTAAATAAAATATGGACTTTCCTTCGTCCACTTTTTGTAAAGTTACTCGCACTAGACGCAGAAGGAACAGCAAGACAAAAACTCACTACCAGAATTATACGTGTATTTTGGATTGTGATTACTTTGCCATTAATTGTCATCAGTTTTGGTTTGCTCTTCGCCTCTTTAGGATGGTTTGGAGACCTGCCAACGGTGGAAGATATCGAACACCCTGAAAACAATTTTGCAACAGAAGTAATGAGTACAGATGGGAAAGTGTTAGGGAAATATTATAGAGAAAATAGAACACCAGTAAAATTTTATGAACTCCCCAATAATTTGCATAAAGCGCTCGTAGCCACAGAAGATGAACGCTTTTATGAACACTCAGGAATTGATGCTTATGGATTAAGCCGTGCGGTGCTCAAAAGACTCATTGGGAAAAACACAGGAGGAGCATCAACCATTACACAGCAGCTTGCAAAAATGCTGTTTACGGGAGAAAGAGATAAAAGTAAACTAGGAAGGTTACAACAGAAATTTAAAGAGTGGGTGATCTCAGCACGATTGGAAAGGCAATATACCAAACAGGAAATTATTGCTATGTACTTCAATAAATTCGATTTTATTCGCCAAGCAGTGGGAATCAAATCGGCATCAAAAATCTATTTTAATAAAGACAATCCAAAAGATCTTGAGCTTCATGAATGTGCCGTATTAGTCGGGATGGCTAAAAACCCTTCCATGTATAATCCGCTTTCAAGACCCAAAAGAGCATTAAACAGAAGAAATACGGTTTTTGGACAAATGCTTAGAAACGGACTTATAACCGAAGCAGAAAAAGATAGTTTGAGAGCTTTACCATTAGGTTTAAAATACACAAGAGAAAGTCATGATACAGGACTTTCAACTTATTTTAGAGAATTTATTCGTCAAGAACTAACCACTTGGTGTAAGCAAAATAAAAAGCCCAATGGAGAGCCTTATAATCTTTATTCTGATGGATTGAGAATTCATACAACCATAGATTCGCGCCTTCAAGCATATGCTGAAAAAGCTGTTTCTAAACACAATAAAGAACTTCAGAAAACATTCTACAAAAGAATGTCTTATTATAAAAGTGCTCCATGGCCTTGGAATTATTCAAAAAAGAAGATCAAGAAGAACTTAGAGCAAAGTAAAAAACGCACGGAGCGTTACCGAGTAATGAAAAAGGCGGGAGCTTCTCAAAAAGAAATTGACAAAGCCTTTAATACCAAAACCAAAATGCGTCTTTACACCATGAAAGGAATGGTGGATACTGTATTAACACCCATGGATTCTATTTTACACATGAAATGGTTTCTCCATCATTCATTGATGAGTATGGATCCTCAAACAGGTTTTGTAAAAGCGTGGGTGGGAGGAATAAACCACTCGGTCTTTAAATATGATAATGTACATCAAGGAAGAAGACAAGTAGGTTCTACCTTTAAGCCATTTGTGTATGCAACAGCTATAGATCAGCATAATTTTTCGCCATGTGATATGGTGCCAAACGCGCAAGTAGTTTTTGAAAAAGAAAACTGGAATTTAAGAAAAGATTGGATTCCCAAAAACTCCGATGGAAAATACGGTGGGGAAAAAAGCTTGGCAGATGCATTGGCAAACTCCACAAATACCATCACTGCATTCCTAATGAAAAAAGTAGGACCTAAAAAAGTTATTCAATTGGCACGTAAAGCAGGAATAGAATCAGAGATTCCAAGTTCACCGAGTATTTGTTTAGGTACACCAGATATTAGTCTCTTTGAAATGGTAGGATCTTATGGTGCATTTGCGAATAAAGGAATTTATACAAAGCCGATTTATATTACCAAAATTGAAGATAGAAATGGAACCATTATTTATCAATACGCCCCAGAAACTAAAGCCGTTTTGAGTGAAGAGAAAGCTTATGTAATGCTCAAACTTATGGAAGGAGTCTCAAAATATGGTTCGGGAGCGAGATTAAGATCAAAATATAAATTCTATAACCCCATTGCAGGAAAAACCGGGACAACCCAAAGCAATAAAGATGGATGGTTTATGGGAATTGTACCAAATCTCGTAACTGGTGTTTGGACAGGGCACGAAGATCAAGCCATTCGTTTTAGAAAAACCAAATATGGGCAAGGGGCTAATATGGCACTTCCTATTTGGGCAGAGTATATGAAAATGGCCTACGCCGATAAAACACTGAATATTTCTGATAAAAGTTTTGAAAGACCTGCTCAGAAAATGACCATAGAAACAAACTGTAAAAAGAAAGATCAGGATCAAGATAATCCCTCTTTTGGTATCGATAGTCCAGACTTAGAATTCTAATAAAAACAAAACGCCATGATCAACAAAACAGTAAACAATGCCGAAGAAGCCGTAAAAGATATTCAAGACGGAATGACACTCATGCTTGGAGGATTTGGACTTTGTGGAATCCCAGAAAATTCTATTTCCGCTTTAGTTAAGCAAGGAACAAAAGAACTTACTTGTATTTCTAATAACGCTGGAGTAGATGATTTTGGAATAGGATTGATGTTGCAACAAAAGCAAGTGAAAAAAATGATTTCTTCTTATGTAGGAGAAAATGCCGAGTTTGAGCGTCAATTGCTTTCAGGCGAACTAGAAGTAGAACTGATCCCACAAGGAACTCTTGCAGAAAGATGTAGAGCCGCAGGTGCAGGAATTCCAGCATTTTTCACACCAGCAGGAGTAGGAACAGAAGTTGCTGAAGGTAAGGAAACTAGAGAATTCAATGGGAAGACCTATTTAATGGAAGAAGCTTTTGATGCCGATTTTGCCATTGTAAAAGCTTGGAAAGGAGATACCGCAGGAAATTTAATATTTAAAGGAACTGCAAGAAATTTTAATCCCATGATGGCAACAGCTGGTAAAATTACCATTGCAGAAGTGGAAGAGCTAGTACCTGCAGGAACATTAGATCCAAATCAAATTCACACTCCAGGAATTTATATTCAAAGAATTTTTCAAGGAGTAGATTACGAAAAGAGAATAGAACAAAGAACGGTAAGAGAATCATAGTGTATGAAAATCCTTAATTATATTGACGGAACACATTTTCCTGCCGAATCAAATGAATGGTTAGAAAATGTGAATCCAGCAACAGGCTCGGTTTTTTCTCAAATAGCATCGAGTCATAAACCAGATGTAGAAAAAGCCTACCAAGCAGCTGAAAAAGCGTTTCCCGTATGGTCTGGAATGAGTAAGCAAGAACGCTCGGAAATTCTTTTGAAAATCTCACAAGGAATTACCGAAAATCTTGAAGAATTGGCACTTGCAGAGTCAACAGATAACGGAAAGCCTCTGAAATTGGCAAAATCTGTAGATATCCCTAGAGCCGCTTCCAATATGGCATTTTTTGCTACAGCTATTCTTCATGATAGCCAGAAAGCCTACGAAATGGATGGTTTGGCAATCAATTATACACAAAGAAAACCTTTGGGTGTTGTGGGTTGTATTTCTCCATGGAATTTGCCACTATATCTTTTTACATGGAAAATTGCTCCCGCTTTGGCAGCAGGAAATTGTGTGGTAGCAAAACCTAGTGAAGTGACACCATATACCGCATTTTTATTTTCAAAAATATGCCAAGAAGCTGGGCTTCCAGTTGGAGTTCTCAATATTGTTCATGGCTTGGGTCCTAATGTAGGACAAGCTATTGTAGAGCATCCAAACATAAAAGCTATTTCCTTTACGGGAGGAACAAAAACAGGTGAGCAGATTGCAAAAATTGCCGCTCCAATGTTTAAAAAACTTTCATTAGAGCTTGGAGGGAAAAACCCAGTGATGGTTTTTGATGACTGCGATTTCGATCAAATGATCAAAGGAGTGGTGCGTTCTTCATTTGCAAACCAAGGACAAATTTGCCTTTGTGGATCTAGAATCTATGTTCAGAAAGGAATTTATGACCGTTTTATCCAAGCATTTCTCGAAAGAGTAAAAAAACTCAAAGTAGGAAATCCACTTGCCGAGGATACAAAAGTGGGTGCATTGGTTTCTGAGCCACATCTTGAGAAAGTGATGTCTTATATAGAACTTGCCCAAGAAGAAGGAGGGGAAATTTTGCATGGTGGAAACCGTGTGTATCCAGAAGGATTTGAAAAAGGATTTTACCTAGAACCTACCGTGATTGCAGAGTTGAATACCTGTGATAGAGTCAATCAAGAAGAGATTTTTGGACCTGTTGTATCAATTATTCCATTTGAAAATGATACAGACGTTTTGGCTCAAGCCAATGATACTCAGTATGGGCTTACAGCCGTTCTGTGGACACAAGATTTAACCAGAGCCCATCAATTAGCTCATCAATTAGATACAGGAATTGTATGGATTAATACTTGGTTATTAAGAGACTTGAGAACCCCATTTGGAGGTGCAAAAAACTCAGGAGTAGGTAGGGAAGGAGGATTTAAAGCCTTGCATTTCTTTACAGAAGAAAAGAATATCTGTATCCGAATATAGCCGAAAATGTCTTATATTTATTGCAGATTTTGAAAAATGAAGCAATTTTTTGGATTCAGAAAACGTTTTTAGTCAAACAAATATTATCTATGAAAAATACATTTTTAACCTTAGTAACCCTTTTATTTGTTGGTTTTGGGAGTGCTCAAGAAACAAATCTTAGTGAATTAACAGAAGGACATGAAGACATCGTTGTAAAACTCAATAAACGAGTTATTGGAAACAAATACACCATGCGTGTTAACAACGATAGACAAAGAGATGCACAAGAAGATCGAATTTATTTTGATAATCGGTTGAAACTGAATAAAAATCGTCATGTAGTGTATTTCGAAAATTTGGAAGATGCAAACAAGTTTTTGTCAAGAAACGGATATAATCTGAACCTTTCGAAATTTGCTTATTGGGATCATCCTGATGGAACCAAAAACTATAACGAAGGAAGAAACGGTACCGCAAAAATTGGAGATATTGCTACAGAACCAAATTATATGAGAACGAGCAAAACAGTTTATGTTTTCTCAAAAGGAGGATCCTATACGGCATTTCCATCAGCATGTAAAACAAAAGCTAAAAGCAGTTCATGTAAAACGAAAGCATCTTGTAAAACTTCCAAGAAATCTTGTGATACTAAGAAAAGTTGTGATAGCAAGAAAACTACCTGTGCATCTAGTTTAAAATCATGTGCAGTAGCCGAAAATAAATTTCACTCGGTGTATTTCTCTACAGACGACTATAAGAAAATAAAGATTACTGAAGTAGCGAAAGTAGCCAATTACCTTAAAGAGAATGCGGATAAAAAAGTATGTATTGTAGGAAATACAGATATCCGTGGAACAAAGGATTACAATCAAAAACTCGGAAAAAACCGTGCCGATGAATGTGCCGATCTTTTAGTGAAGCAATACGGAATCAATCGCTCAAGAATTACCACAAGTAGTAATGGTGAATTAAAACCTTTGTATCAAGGTTTTGATCAAAATAGAAGAGTAGATTTCTTTGTGAAATAGTGAAAAACGAATTTTGCTTATAATAAAAAAAAGGAATAGCCCATAGATATAATACTCTATGGGCTATTTAATTATATTTGCAAACTCAATTGTTTTTTATGCAAGGAAATAACTATTTAAGATGGTATAATTGAATAAAAACTATTGACTAGCACAAAAAAATAAAATTGATTTTCTAAAAGGGCATATAAATTGGTAAGTCTTGTATAGAAATCAAATTTAACAAAAACACATCGACTCAACAAGTTCAGCATGAAGGTATTATTGAAACACACATTTATTCTTTTTGTATTAATCACAACCTCTTTTTTTCAAGAGGCTAAGGCACAAAAAAAATACCCTATAACTCCCGAAAAATTATGGGAGTTAAACCGAATTAGATATCATTTTAGCCTAAATGAGGATGAAGGAATTGTAACCTTAGGAACTTATAACGTAAAAAGAAACGAAGGACAATCAAATATTTACCTTTTAAACTACAAAACCAAAGAGCTAAAAGCTTTGACGAAGCTTAGTGGACACGTGAGTAAGGTGAGTAAAACCAAAGATGATGAAACCATTGGTTTTCTTTATGATGGACAGTGGTATGAGCTAAATTTGGATACCAAGAGAAGAGTTAACCTTCTCAATGATTCTAAAGGAACAAAAGTTTTTAAATACTCCCCTTCAAGTACTTATGCGGTGTATTCCAAAGCTGTGAAATTAGGAAAATCCGTTAGAGATATTCATAAAGATTTACCAAAAGCAGATGTAAAAATATATGATGATCTCAACTATCGTCATTGGAATCAATGGAATGATGAGTTTTATGATCATTTAGTAGTGCAGAGTTATAACAGCGGAAGACTGTATGGAGAGAAGGTTGATATTTTAAAGAAAACAAAATTTGATGTTCCTACCAAGCCTTTTGGAGGATTTGGAGATCTTACGTGGTCACCTGATGGACGAAAATTAGTATACGTAGCGAAGAAATACACAGGTAAAAAATACGCTTCAAGTACCAATACTGATTTATATGAATATGATGTTAAGTCAAGGAAAACAAAAGTTTTATCAGCTGAAAATAAAGGATATGATACGCACCCAAGTTTTTCTCCAAATGGAAAATATTTGGCATGGACACAAATGCGAACACCTACTTATGAATCAGATAAAAACAATATTGTAGTTCTTAAAAGATCTAAAGATTTATTATACAATTTGACCTACAATTTTTCTGAAACAGTTCAAGATTTCAAATGGTCCAAAGATGGAAACAATATTTATTTTCAAGCACCATTTAGAGGAAGCAATCATATTTTTAAAATAGATGTATCGAGTACCTTCGAAAATCCACCTATTACTAAAATAACCACAGGAGATTTTAACTATGGATTGGCAGATGTTTTGGAAAATAAATTGATTTTGTCAAGAACAGATTTTAATAGAGCTACAGAACTTTATCAATGCGATTTAGACGGAGGTAATCTTAAGGCGATTTCTAAGGTGAATGAAGACGTATACAGTAAAATTTTGGATAGTAAAGTGGAAAAAAGAGCTGTAACTACCTCAGACGGGAAGAAGATGCTCACATGGGTGATTTATCCTCCAAATTTTGATCCCAATAAAAAGTACCCAGCATTATTGTATTGTCAGGGTGGACCACAAGCGATGGTTTCACAATTTTATTCATACCGCTGGAATTTCCAGTTGATGGCAGCACAAGGTTATATCGTAATAGCTCCAAACCGAAGAGGATTACCAGGTTTTGGAGAAGAATGGAATGCCGCAATTAGTAGAGATTGGGGTGGTCAAGCTATGAAGGATTATTTATCAGCAGTAGATGATCTTAAAAAAGAATCTTTTGTAGATGAAGATAAAATAGGAGCTGTGGGAGCTTCTTATGGTGGATATTCTGTTTATATGCTGGCAGGAATTCATCAAAAGAGATTTAAAACATTTATTTCTCATTGTGGTCTATTCAACTTAGAATCTTGGTATGGATCTACTGAGGAATTGTTTTTTGCACATTGGGATATTGGTGGTCCTTATTGGATAGATACCTACAAAGAAAATTACCAGAAAAACTCACCACATAAATATGTTCAAAACTGGGATACACCGATGATGGTTATCCATGGAGGAAAAGACTATCGTGTTCCAGATACTCAAGGATTAGAAGCTTATCAAGCTGCAAGAATGAAGGGATTGAAAGCAAGATTGATGTATTTTCCAAATGAAGGACACTGGGTGCTTGGACCACAAAATTCTTTGCTTTGGCACAGAGAATTCTTTAAGTGGCTGGAGGAGACCATGTAGAAATATAGGGCTTTTTTAAAAGACGAATTTAAAACACTAAAAACAGGACTTTATTAAAAAGCTCCTGTTTTTTGTTTGCCAATAAAAATGAATATTTCCCTATTAAATTTGTAATGATTGATTATTTTTAGATACTAAAAGAAGTAATACCATTTACGGTGTGAATTTACACAGTGGTGTTATGTCGATACATTGCTAAAAATCAGTTATGAACGTAATGATATAAGTGAGTACTTTCAGCAAGTAATCGGTATAAACTGAACAAGAAAAGATAAATCGGGCAATTTGATAGCGATTCTAAAAAGGAAAATACTTGAAAATAGGTTTCTTAATAGAAAATTTGTTTGATTTTTTTAAAAATAATATTAATGCTAAATTATGGCTGAAAAAACTTATTACAACCCTAAAGATCTCAAAAAATTTGGTGAAATAACAGAATGGGATCAAGAGCTCGGAGAAAAATTCTTTGACTACTATGGAGAGGTTTTTAAAGACGGAGCTTTAACGAGCAGAGAAAAATCTTTAATAGCACTCGCAGTGGCACATACTGTACAATGTTCCTATTGTATTGATGCTTATTCGCAAGATGGGATCAAGAGAGGATTAGAAAAAGAAGAAATGATGGAAGCAGTTCATGTAGCTGCTGCAATCCGTTCAGGAGCGACATTGGTACACAGTGTTCAGATGATGAATAAATATGATAAACTTTCGATGTAATCTATGGGAAGTAAAAAATCATTATTAGCTCAAAAAATTCCTTTAGCAAGTCCTAAATTACAAATGGATTGGCTTTCTGGTAAGCGTTTTCAGGAAACAGAATTGCCTACATTTACTCAAAAATTAAAAGAAGGTACTCATTTTCCACTGAAGCCTAAGAAACTTGATATCTTTCAGATAAATGTTGGATATATGTGTAATCAAGTATGTGCACATTGTCATGTAGACGCTGGCCCAGATAGACGAGAGATTATGACCAAAGAAACGATGGAGCTTTGTTTGGAAGTCTATAAAAAATCTGGAGCAACAACTTTAGATCTCACTGGTGGAGCACCAGAAATGAATCCGCACTTTAGATGGTTTGTGGAAGAAGCAAGTAAAATAGGTGTTCAAGATTTTATTGTAAGATCGAATCTTACCATTTTGCGTGCTGCACCAAGGTATCATGATATGCCTGCCTTTTTTAAGAAACATAATATCCACGTAGTTTCTTCATTACCTTTCTATAAAAAAGGAAAAACAGACAAACAAAGAGGAGATGGAGTTTTTCAAGCATCTATAGAAGCATTGAAGGAGCTGAATAAGGTAGGATATGGTAAAGAAGGAAGCGGATTACAACTAGATTTGGTTTATAATCCTGCTGGAGCTTTTTTGCCTGCTGACCAAGGTGAGCTAGAAAATCAATTTAAAAAATCTCTAAAAGAAGATTTTGGAATAGAATTTAATAGCCTTTTTGCCATTACCAATTTACCCGTAAGTCGATTTTTAGAGTATTTAATTCGTTCAGAGAATTATGAAGACTATATGGAAACTTTGATTGAGGCATATAATCCTTCAGCAGTAGAAAATGTAATGTGTACCAATACACTATCTGTTAGCTGGGATGGTTTTTTATACGATTGTGACTTTAACCAAATGCTTGATCTAAAAGTAGCCACAAAAACCAGTAAGCACCTCAAAGATTTTAACCTAAAAGAATTAGAAAATAGAAATATTATCGTCAACCAACATTGCTATGGATGTACCGCAGGTGCGGGTTCTAGTTGTCAAGGAACGGTAATATAAAAAAACACCAAGATATGAGTTATTTAAAAGCCACCAACGATTTATATAAAGCAGCAGCAGAAACCCCAGATGTAGGTCTTTGTTGTACCACAAATCCAGTTTGGAGTTTTCCAGAGTTGGAAATTCCAAAAATCATGTTAGAAATGAATTATGGATGTGGTTCTACGGTAAACCCAAGAGATTTAGTGAATACTCCAAATGTCCTTTATGTAGGAGTAGGAGGAGGAATGGAATTACTTCAGTTTTCCTACTTTTCACGTAAAAAAGGGGGCGTTATAGGAGTAGATGTCGTTGACGAAATGCTTGAGGCTTCAGCCAAAAATTTTGAGGAAGCTGAAAAGAGTAATACTTGGTTCAACAAAGAATTTGTTGAACTGAAAAAAGGAGATGCGCTCAACCTCCCTATAGAAGATAATACAATAGATGTAGCCGCTCAAAATTGCCTATTTAATATCTTTAAAGAAGAAGATCTTACAAAAGCCTTAAAAGAAATGTATCGTGTGCTTAAACCAAATGGTCGATTAGTGATGTCTGATCCTATTTGTGAGCAAGAAATGAATGAAACCCTTAGAAGTGATGACCGACTAAGAGCAGAATGTTTGAGCGGTTCAATTCCTTTAAAAGATTATATCAAGGCGATGACAGACGTAGGGTTTGGGACGATAGAAATAAGAGCCAAAAGAGCTTACCGAGTACTGAGTCCAAACCATTACCCTACAGATGAACTTATTTATATAGAAAGTGTAGAGGTTTGTGCAATAAAAGATCCGATGCCTGCTGATGGTCCTTGTGTATTTACGGGAAAAACAGCTATTTACCATGGAGAAAAAGAATTTTTTGACGATAATGCAGGTCATATTCTGCTAAGAAATCAACCAACTGCTATATGTGATAAAACAGCTGGCGCACTAGCAAAGCTTGATGAAGAAATTTACATTAGCGAATCCACTTTTCATTATGACGGTGGAGGTTGTTGTTAAGATATTTTTGGGTGTATTTTTAATAAGAGCCACTTTTAGACCTTATGGTTTAGGAGTGGCTTTTTACCATTCAGAATGTACTTTTTCCCTAAAGCTAAATTCAAAATGAGCACCATTATTATTGTAAGATTTTGAACTCCCCATAAGCTGTTTAACCATTGTATCTATAACATATAATCCAAAATTTTCTTGATGCTTTTCTGTTAATATACCTGTGCCATTGTCATGGTAATGAATCGAAAAACTTTCATCTTTTTTTTGAGAAATCGAAATGTTGATTTGTAGAAATTCCTCTTGACTATGAGCATATTTGAGGGAGTTTGTGATGAGCTCATTGAGAATTAATCCAATTGGGACTAAAGTTGATAAATTAAGACTGATTTTGTTTCCATATATTTCCCAACTCAGCTTTTGATCATGAGAAAAAGATTGATCAAAGTAATGTACCATTCTTTCAACATATTCTTGAAAAGGAATCTGATCTTCTAGCTCCATTTCATACATCAGCTGATGAATATTTCCGATACTTTGAATTCTATTAATCATATTCTCAAATTGCTTTTTGTTTTCCAAAGTCATCAAGCTGTTGATTAGTTGTAAGTTGTTCTTTACCCGGTGGTTGAGCTCCTTTTTTAGAGTTTGTTCGTGAGTTAAAGCTGCATGAAGTTCTTTGTTTATACTTTTAATAGTTTCCTGTTTTGTTGTAAGTCTTTTATTAAAAATACGTGTTTTGAAATAGAGAGATAGAATAATGATAAATAAAACAAAAAGAGATAGGAAATAAATAATAGAAGTGTGATATTTTGATTTTTGATCATCTATTTTAATTTTTTGCTCATTGATAATCAATTGTTTTTTTTCGTCTTCATACTTTTTGGTGATTTTTTCTAATTTAATTTTTTGCTCATTAAATACCTTTGATAAATAGTGTTTTTGAAAGATTTCTGAATAGTAAAGAGCTTTTTGATAATCGCCATTCTTTTTGTAGAATCGTGAAAAAACTAAATAAAATGAACTATAATCTTCTTTGAGGACATCCGTATTCATCAAAGATTCTGCTAGTTGTTGATGCTCAATAAATTTTTGCGTAGAAATTTGTGGTTGTTTGCTGAGGTTTAATAAAATCATCAAACGCATATAGATATTACCTTGTGTATTCGCAAGCTCAAATGCTTTTTCTAAATGTTCTATTCGGTTTGAGTCATATAGAAATGCATGAAGCATATAAGTAGTTGCCAAATTAATGGTGTCACTATTCTCTTTTCCATAGTATTCAGCACTGTCTAAACTTTGTTTGGCAAAATCTATTTGACTAGAAACTCTAAAGGCTGATGTTTCTCTGACGTAAAAATAGGATTTTAAATCTTGATAATTCTTGTCAAAAATAATTTCTGAAGCATTTTTTAAATGCAAAAAACAGGTCTTATAATCCCCATTTTTTTCATAAACTAAAGAGGTTAGGATAGAGGCGTTTGCAAAATACCAGTAAGCTTTTTGAGCTTTCATTTGCTCCAAAAGTGGAAGGAGAATCTTTAAGGCTTTATCATCTTTATTTGCAAGCTCCATAAGGTGAGCTTTTTCTGTTTGGATAAAAAAATGAAATTCGGCAGTTTTTTGATTATCTGATTCATAAATTTCTTTTGCTTGCTCTAAAATGATCCAAGCAGAATCTGTAAGATGTTGATTTCGGAGAAAATATGCCTCATGACATTTCTTCTCAAGTAATAAATTATTGCGTGGGATTCTTATCTGACCCAAACTTGGCAAGATATTTAATAAGCATATTGAAAACCATATAACAATTTTCATCTATTATTCTTTAAGTACTTGTAGAATAGCTTGTTTTTGGCTTCTGCTAATCGGAATTCTTGTTTTATTAATGATTAGATCACTTTTATCTATAAATTCTATCTTTTCAATATTTACAATATAACTACGATGCGGAGAGATAAATCCACTTCCAGAGAGGTTAATCAACATATTTTTGATGGTGTTTCTTGTAACAAGTGGTTTATCAATATTCTCTAAATAAACTTTGAGATAGACATGATCAGACTTTATCAAAACGATTTCATTTTTATCAATATAATGTGAGATTTTACCATCGTTGATCACTATTTTACTGTTTTGTTCATTGGGTAAAAAAGTTGCCATTTCCAAAGTAGCAAAAAGGCTTTCCTTTTGAATAGGTTTTGATAAATATGCTTTCGGAGCTGTTTCTTTTGCTTTCTCTAAAAACTCTCTGTCTGTGTGAGAAGTCAGATAAATAAACGGAATATGGATATGTTTATTGATGTAATTGGCAATTTCAAAACCAGATTTTGTACCATATAATACAATGTCAAGGAGTACAATATCTACAAGTTGATTCTTTAGAATTTTGATAGCAGTTTCATAGGAAATGGCAATATCCACCACTTCATAGCCCTTTTGTGTAAGATATTGTTTGATATCTTCTGCTATAAGCAATTCATCTTCAATAATTAAAACCTTTTTTCTTGACATTTTGTAATTTATAGTACACTATTATAGTTGTGAAAATTACAATTTTTTATAAAAATATCTATGTATAGAATAAGAATTCAAGTGATTGAGTTTAGATAGGCAGGCAGAGGGAAGAATTATAAGGAAGGTATTTGAATCACCTAGATTCATTCCACAAGTGGGTGAATCTAGATGATTAAAAAAAGGAGGTTTTGAATAAAAAAATAAGCGTTCTATTTTTTTACTTTAGGTATATTTTAATTATATGACCTTTAGGCTATTCTCTAAATCTTCTAAAAGATCTTCTAGGTTTTCCACACCTACAGAAATCCTAACAAGAGAATCAGAGATTCCCAGTTTTGCACGATCTTCTGCTGGTACAGAAGCGTGAGTCATAATAGCTGGGTGTTCTACAAGAGATTCTACACCACCAAGGCTTTCGGCCAAAACAAAATGATGCAGTTTTTCTAAGAATTTATTTGTTCCTTCTAAATCCGTATCTAAATCAACAGAGATCATTCCCCCAAAACCTTTCATTTGCTTTTTTGCTAAAGCGTATTGTGGATGAGAAGGAAGCCCTGGATAAATACATTTTTTTACTTTAGGATGATTTTCCAAAAACTCAGCAATCGCCATAGCATTCTTTTGGTGTTGTTCCATTCTCATTCCTAAAGTCTTAATTCCTCTTGCAACCATATAACTATCAAATGGTGCCATGATAGCTCCTACAGAGTTTTGCATAAACTGGACTTGTTCGTACAGTTTTGAGTCATTCATCATGAGTGCACCACCTATGGAATCACTATGTCCGTTGATATATTTTGATGTAGAATGCATTACAACATCTGCTCCCAGTTCCAATGGTGATTGAAAATAAGGACTCATGAATGTATTATCTACAGCTAGAATAACTCCGTGTTCTTTGGCAATTTTAGCAATAGCTTCTATATCACTAATTTTAAGCATCGGATTTGTTGGAGTTTCTAGCCAAATAAGTTTGGTGTTTTCTTGAATGACGTTTTTAACATTTTCTGCCACGGTCATGTCAACAAAATCAAAAGAAACTTGATATTTTTCTGCAAATACTTTTCTGAATAATCTTTGAGTTCCCCCATAAACATCATCCATACAAACCACGTGGTCACCTGATTTTACTAGAGCAAAAAGAAGTGTGCTTTCTGAAGCTAAACCAGAAGCAAAGGCAAGACCATATTGTGCATTTTCAATAGCTGCAAGTTTATCCTCAAGAGTTTTTCTTGTAGGGTTTAAAGATCTTGAGTATTCGTATCCATTCGTTGGGATTTCTACTTTTTCTCTTGCAAAAGTAGTTGCTAAATGAATAGGAGAGACAGCATCTCCACTTCCTCCAGGGAGTGTGTTAGGTTTCTCTCCTGTATGTATTGCGGTTGTTCTAAATTTCATCTTTCTGTTAGTTCATTAGTTTGTTTTCCTTCATCCAATTGTCGTTATACACCGTAGAAAGATAACTACGTCCTGAGTCTGGTAAAAAGACCACCATCACATCATCTTCTGTTAAATTCTTAGCGTATTCTAAAGCGGCTACTACTGCTGCACCTGCTGATGATCCACCAAGAAGTGCTTCAGATTGTGTGAGCTTTCTGGTCATTTCATAAGCATCTTTATCCGTAACAGTAAGTACTTCATCTATTGCCGATAAATCCATGGTTTCGGGCATGAAATCTTCTCCAATACCTTCAATAAGATAGGAATGAACTACTTCTTCAGTACCATAGAAACGTCCAGAGTAAAGAGATCCTTCTGTATCTGCTCCAATTATTTTGATATTGGGGTTCTTTTCTTTAAGATATTTGGCAGTTCCTGAAATTGTTCCTCCAGTTCCCATTCCTGCAACAAAATGAGTGATTTTACCTTCAGTATCTTCCCATATTTCTGGTCCCGTACTCACATAGTGTGCTTTTGGATTGTTTTGGTTAAAATACTGATTTGGAGAAAATGCACCTTCTATTTCTGTAACTTTTTGTTTGGCTACGGAATAGTAAGATTTTGGATCTTCTGGCTCAACAGCTGTTGGGCATCTAAGTACTTTTGCTCCATAGGCTTCAAGAAGTCTTTGTTTTTCCATACTCATTTTATCGGGCATGGTAAAAATAGCTTGATATCCTCTTAGTTTACAAACCATTGCTAATCCTACTCCTGTATTTCCTGAAGTAGGTTCTACTACTGTGCCTCCAGGTTTTAGAAGTCCGTCTTTTTCGGCTTGGTCTAGCATGGAAACAGCTATCCTGTCTTTACTACTTCCTCCTGGATTTAGATATTCTAGTTTAGCAAGTATTAGGGGTTTAAGGTCTTTGGCAACATCGTTGAGCTTTACCATAGGGGTATTACCAATCAGCCCCAAGATATTATTAGCGTATTTCATGTTTGTTTTTTCTAAAATTTATAAACTGATGCAAGATAAGGATTATCACGTAGTATTCTACTATTTGGGAGATGGTATTTGGTCGTTTATTTGTTAAATTCTAAAGCTTTAAACAATAGAAACCCCATTTCAAATAAATGAAATGGGGTTTAATAATATCGAAAAGCTCAGTAAACTAGCCTACAAATCCTCTAAGGAGCATAAAAGAAATAGATCCTATAGCAAAACCAATAAAGGCAAGCCAAGAAATTTTCTTTAAATACCAGAAGAAGTCAATTTTTAACATTCCCATAGCAACAACTCCAGCGGCAGAACCGATAATAAGCATCGAACCACCTGTACCCGCTGCAAAGGCAACAAAATGCCAAAGCTGATCATCAGTACCTTCTGTAAACATTCCCATAGAAGCTGCCACAAGTGGTACATTATCCACAATGGCTGATCCAACTCCTAGGAGCATTACAACAATATCTGTGTTTGGAATAACTTCTCTCATAGACTCAGCACCAATAAAGAGTAATCCTAGAGATTCTAAAGCAGCAACTGCCATCAAAATTCCAAAGAAGAAAAGTATAGAAGGCATTTCTATTTTAGAAAGCGAGTGGTGTACTGGGCTGTGGTGAGTATGATCAGATACTACATCTCCGATGCTAAATTTAGCACGACTATAAATCTCAGCAAAAATACAAACTACAGAAAGTGAAAGCATCATTCCTACATAAGGAGGAAGGTGAGTAAGTACTTTAAAAATTGGTACAAAAATGATTCCTGCTAAACCAAGGTAAAGCATTGTTGGCCCAAATTTACTAGCTGGTTTATCAGATTCTGGAATCGGTTCTATTTCTCCCTGAAATGCAGGAAGGAAAGAAGCAATAAAAGTAGGGATAATCATGGTAAGCAATGATGGAAGAAGTAGATAAGAAAGAAGTTTTCCTGTAGTTACTTTATCTCCAATCCAAAGCATGGTTGTGGTAACATCTCCAATTGGAGACCAAGCTCCACCGGCATTAGCTGCAACAATTATCATCCCTCCAAACCATAGTTTGGTATTTGTATCCTTGATGATTTTTTGTAGGATAGAAATCAATACAATAGTTGCGGTAAGATTATCAATAATTGCCGAAAGGATAAATGCTAAGAAAGCGAAAATCCAAAGCAATTTTTTCTTACTACGAGTTTGGATATAATTTTTAAAGGTTGCAAAACCATCGTAATAATCGATAATTTCGACAATAGTCATGGCTCCCATCAAGAAAAATAGAATTTCGGCCGTTTTCCCTAAGTGGTGAAGAAGGGTTTCTTCCATTAGGTGCATTTTGTCGGCGTGTTCCATCATCCCAAAATTTTCCATTAAGGCATGTTTTCCCGAGTCAAACCATTGGGCAAAACTATCAATTCCAAAAGCTACAGCAGCCCAAGCTAGAGCCATCATGGCTAAAGCTGGAATGAGCTTGTCTATTTTTAAGTTATGTTCTAGTGTAATAGCTAGATATCCTATTACAAAGATTAAAATAATCAGCGTTTCCATTATACTAATTTATTAAGTGCAATCTCAAAAGCTACTTTAGAGAGATTGAGTTTAGATTCATTTTTATCGTGAGCAATTTCTAATGCTTTTCTAATTCTAGATGAAGTATCTTCAAAGATATTATTATCTGATAATTCTATCCCATGCTGCATTAAATAAGCAAATACTCTAGCCATTCCACAATTAGCAATAAAGTCTGGAATTACTGAAACAAGAGCATCGGTATATTCTCCTGTGGGTCCAAAGAAAATATCTTCATCAGCAAAAGGAACATTGGCTCCACATGAGATGACTTCTAATCCGTTTTCTTTCATTAAGTCAACTTGAGACTTCTTTACCAATCTTGAGGCAGCGGCAGGAACAAAAATTTCTGCTCCAACAGTCCATATTTTTTCATTGATTTCGTCAAATGAAAGCATATTTTCAGCAACTAAATAGTTTCCTTCTTTTTTTAGGAAAAGATTTTCTATTTCTTCAAGGCTAAATCCATCGGCGTTAAGCAAACCACCAACACGGTCGATAATTCCCACAACTTTAGCTCCAGCTTTAGCTTGGTAATAAGCGGCAGCTGCACCTACATTTCCCCATCCTTGAATGATGACTCTTTTTCCTTCCAGAGTTCCTCCATAAATATCATAGAAATGTCTTACGGCTTCAGAAACACCATATCCAGTAATCATATCGGCTACTGTGTATTTTCCGTTAATTTCTGGTGTAAGTTCAGGATTTGTAACTGGATAAAGAACTCCTTCTTGAAGTTGTTTGATAATGACCTTCTTTGCTTCATCTGTTGGAGCAAAATGTCCATTAAAAACGCCTTCTTGTGGATGATCTATTCCAAGTTCGCTACAAATAGGGATTACTTCATGGATCTCATCCACATTGAGATCTCCACCTGTACCATAGTAGTTTTTAAGGAGTGGTTTAACGGCTTTATACCATCTTTTTAGAACACCTTCTTTACGAGGATCTGCAGGATCAAAATCGATTCCCGATTTTGCACCACCTATATCTGGACCTGCAACGGTAAATTTTACTTCCATTGTTTTGGCAAGAGAAACGACCTCGTGTTTGTTAAGTCCTTTTCTCATTCTCGTTCCCCCTCCGGCAGCTCCACCTCTAAGTGAGTTGATTACTACCCAACCTTTTGCTTCTGTTTCAGAATCATGCCACTCAAAGACAATCTCTGGTGCTTTGGTTTCGTAAAACTTTAGTGTCTCTTTCATTGATGTATTTTTAGCAAAGCTTTTTAAACTTCACAAATGTAAAAAATGCAGTTGGAAAAATCCATTTTGGAAAGGATTATTTAAAGTAAAAATGAGAATTAAAGTGAATCAATGGTAGAAAAGTGAAAAAGTTATGTGTAAACCCCATTTTTGAATTGTCAGTATCAAATTTTCGGGAGGGATAGGAAAATATGATATATGATTTTACTATATTTCTTTATACCTTAAACATTTGATATTTAGTGATAAATTAGTTTTAATGGTGAAGATTTAATGTGTTATTTTTGGAAGTAAAAACCCTTGAGATATTAAATAAATCAAGGGTTTTTAACTGGTAGAATTATAAAATCGGATCTAAAACAAAGGAACTCCATCCATTTCTGAAGGTTGTTCGATTCCCATAATCTTCAGAATTGTGGGTGCAATATCTGCCAATTTTCCATTATTAATACTCTTTTGCTCACTGTTTGCTAAAATTACAGGAACTGGGTTTGTGGTATGTGCGGTATGCTTGCTACCGTCTTCATTAATCATAAACTCCGCATTTCCGTGATCGGCAATTACGATTATTTGATAATCTTGAGCAATTAACTCTGGAACCAACTCGGATAGGCAAGAATCTACCGTTTCCACTGCTTTTTGTACGGCTTCATAAACACCTGTGTGTCCCACCATATCTGGGTTGGCGAAATTCAAACAAATAAAATCCGATGCCTCTTCTGATTGGATATGTTGGATGGTTGCATCTTTTATTTCTTGAGCGCCCATTTCTGGTTGCAAGTCATAGGTGGCTACTTTTGGGGAGTTTATTAAAATCCTTTTTTCTCCATCAAACTCCTGTTCTCTTCCTCCACTAAAAAAGAAAGTCACATGTGGGTATTTCTCCGTTTCGGCAATTCTTAATTGTGTTTTACCGTTGTTGGAAATTACTTCACCAAGCGTATTGTTGAGGTTGTTCTTTTTGAAGATCACATTTACATTTTCAAATTTTTCATCATAATTAGTCATGGTGAAATACTCAATATTCAGCTTACGCATATTGTATTCAGGAAGGTCTTTTTGACTCAATGCAATAGAAATTTCTCTACATCGATCCGTTCTATAATTAAAGCATAAAACAATATCTCCTTCTTTTATACGGGAGTCTTTTTCGCTTTTTATTATAGATGGTAAAATAAATTCATCTGTTATATTATTTTGATAAGAGTGTGTAAAGACTTCTTCGGCGGAATCAAAAACGGCTCCATCTTGGTGAACTAATAAATCATAAGCTTTTTTAATTCTTTCCCAGCGGTTGTCTCTGTCCATCGCATAGTATCTTCCTATTATTGAAGATAAATTACAGCTAGGCTTATCTTCTATATATTCTATTAGAGAACGAATATAGTCTTTTCCTCCGTTTGGATCGGTGTCTCGTCCGTCTGTAAAGGCATGAAGGAAGATTTCGGTTGAATTTTCATCTAAAATATTAATCAAAGCTTTTAGATGGTTGATATGAGAATGAATTCCTCCATCAGAAACTAATCCCATCAAGTGAATTCTTTTGTTGGGAGCATTTTTAGCGAGTTTTTTGAGTTGAAGTAAGGTTTCGTTTTCTGCTATTGCTCCAGAGCTAATACTATTATTAATTTTTACCAATTCTTGAAAAACCACTCTACCCGATCCGATATTTAAATGTCCAACTTCTGAGTTTCCCATTTGTCCATCGGGTAAGCCTACAAAATTTCCATCGGTTCTTAAAGTAGCATCTGGGTATTGAGAAATCATTTTTTTAAAGAAAGGCGTATTGGAGTGGTAAACGGCATCAGACTGTTTCTGATTCCCAATTCCCCACCCATCTAGGATTAACAAAGCACATTTTGAAGACATAACTATTTTATTTTTTAGCAAAATTAATAAAACTTTATGGGCTAATTTTAGGAGAAAATAAATTAACAAAATGTAACTATTTCATTAAAAATGTTTATATTTGGGATTGATACCTAAACTCTTAAATCTAAAAACTTATGATTAAAAAACTAAGAATGTTAGCTGCATTCGCAACGGTTTTCGCTGTAAATCAAGGGTTTTCGCAGTCATTGACTTGTACAGAAACTGCTACGCAGTCAGGTCAAGATGCTTCGAATTATATTACCTCGGTTTATAGCCCTTCTTGTGCGGATACAGCAACCAATGGATGGATAACAGAAGTTGAAGTCCAATCAGTGATAACCTATGGCTCAGGATCAAGTGTTTATTGCCCTAGCTGGTATAATTTTGACATCATCGTAAATGGTCAAACCATTTTAGATGGAACCTGTGATCAAAGTGTGATGCTTTCAGATCATGGGATTGATTTGAATAATATTGATAGTATTCAAGTTAAAATCCATAACACAGACCCTGTTTCTGATGCTACAGTAACTAACTTAACAGTTGATTATACGTATATTCAAACAACTTGTCCGCCACCAAATGAATTGGATGCAACGACAATTGGTACAACAACTGCAACCATTGATTTCAATGAAAATGGAACCGCTCTTTTGTGGGAATATGAATTAGTTAATGTTGAAGCTGGAGATACAGCTACTGGAACACCAACAAATACCATTATCGGAAATTCAGAAGTGAGTTTAACTTCACTAACACCAGATAATGACTATGCAATTTACGTTAGAGCAATGTGTTCTCCAGATTCTAGTATGTGGGCTGGGCCGTTGAATTTCACAACAGATCCTACATGTTTGCCAGTATCGAATGTAACAATTCAAAATATCACCGATGTTTCTGCGGTTGCTGAATGGATTTCAGCCGAAGATGCATGGGAGATTGAATTGATTAATACTTCAGCTAGTGGAACCTTTACAGGAAACCCAACAGTTACGAGTATTACAGATTCAACATACACATTTACCTCTCTTTTACCAGAAACAGATTACTCTTTTAAAGTAAGAGCAAATTGTGGAGTAGTAGATGGTAATGGAGCGTGGTCTGCTGCAGTTTCGTTTACAACAGATCCTTCATGTCTTCCACCTTCAGGATTAACGGATACTTTGTTAACAGCTAGTGGAATTACACTTTCTTGGACAGCCAATGATGGTGAAACAGAATGGGGAATCGAATTAGTGAATCTTGATAATGGAGAGACTCAAGAATTTGAAGATGACTATATCGCAACTACAAACCCAACAATTACCCTTACAGGATTAGCTGCATCTACAGATTATGCAGTTTATGTTAATGCACAATGTTCGGGAACTGATTCAAGTACATGGATTGGGCCATTGAACTTCCAAACGCTTTGTGTTCCTTTCTCAATGCCTTATGTAGATTCAATTGATAATTTCGCTCCAGACTGTTTTGAAATTGGACCAATGGTTTCTGGAGATCAGTGGAATCACTATACTTCTAATGGAAAGTCTATGAGAGCTCCTACGCGTTATATGACTTCTACACAAACGCCAATTTGGTTTACAACTGCCGAAGTAAATTACTCAACAGGTGGTTACCTTCATTTTGATGTAGCAAATACTAAGTATTCTGGTACAGCAAACACTTCTTTAAAAATAGAGTATTCTACAAATGGTGGTTCAACATGGACAAACCTTTGGTTACAAGAAAATGAAGATTTATCTACATCTACTTCTAGTTCTTTTACCAATGCGGTAAACCCTCATGTTTGGGAAGAAAAATTAGTTTTGTTACCTACTACATTAGTTGGGCAAACTTTGAAATTTAGATTTACTGCAGGAAAAACTTCTGGAGGAACATATACTGGAGCAAACATGTTTGTTGATAATATTGGAGTACGCTCTTTCTCAACTTGTGAGCCAGCATTCAGCTTAACTTTTGACTCAGCAACGCTTACCACAGCTAACTTTAGCTTTATTGATGTTGCAGATCAATCACAATCGTTCTACTATGAAGCTATTTCAGCAGATTTAACAGATACTGTTACAGGTACTGCAACAGCATCACCTTTTACAGTTACAGGATTAATGTCAAGTACTTCTTATAATATGTCTTTGACAACGTACTGTACTTCAGATACCGTAAATGGACCATCAGTTAGCTTTAATACAGATTGTGGTATTTTCACCTCATTCACAGAGAACTTCGATAATGCAAATGGTGCAGACATGCCAAATTGTTGGGGATCTATATTAGCAAATGTTCCTGCTTCGTCAAATGCATCTATTAAGATTACTCAATATTCTGCAAAATCTGGTTCATATAAAATGGATTTCGATCACGGATCTCAATCAAGTAGTTTGATTCCTGATATGATTCTTTATTCTCCAGAGCTTGACTCACTTTCAGATAAGTGGATGACTTTCTGGTTGAGAGGTAGTTATAACTCAAGTTCACATGTTAGAAAAATTGAAGTAGGATATATTACAGATATTACGGATGAGGATTCATTTGTAGAACTTGAAACGATTACAGTAACAGGTTCATCATATACAAAATATGATTTTAAACCATCTGATTATCCAAACTTCCAAGGAACAAGAATCGCTTTCCGTTATGACTGGAATTCATCTTATGGTGTTGATGTATATATGGATGATGTAATTTGGGAAATTGCTCCTACATGTTATCCACCAACGAATGTAGTTGTAGATAGTGCTAATGCAAATACTGTTTTTGGATCATTTACTCCTGCTGATACTGCCGATACGGAGTGGTTTGCAGAAATTGTAAACTTAACAGCTGGTCAATCAGTAACTGGTGTTGCTACAGATACGATTACTTCAACAAACTTTGCCATTTCAGGACTGAATCCAAACTCACAATATGAAATTTATTTCTTAACAAATTGTGGTATCGTTCAATCTGATTGGATGCTGAATGGTGTTGATTTTACTACCGCATGTACTGCTCAAGATTCTTTAGACGAAGGATTTGAAAATGGAGCACCTTGTTGGTCATTTATTGCAAATGCTCCATCAGGTTTCGTTACCAGTGCGATCTATAATGGATATGCTCAATCAAGTTCTAAGTCGGTTCGTTTATACCACAGTAGTTCTGCTAATAATGAAGAAGTTCTTGCAATAACACCTGAACTGTCTAATATGAATAGTGGTGATAGAAAGCTAGTATTCAACTATAGAAGAGCTTATGGACCAGTTGGAACTCTTCAATTGGGAACGATGACAGATAATACTGACCCTGCTACATTTACAGAGTTAGCAACTTATCCATCAACTTCTACATCTTACCAAGAAGTTGAGTATGGTTTTGCTAATTATACAGGAACAGATAAGTATATTGCATTTAGATTAAAAGAAAACGGAACTTATAACTATATTCATATAGATAATGTTTCATGGGAAGAAATGGATAGCTGTGCTACACCAGTGAATCTTAATGTAACAAACTTAACAGATGTTTCAGCAACCTTGAATGCATCTTCACTTTCATTAAACTCTCAATTTGACTTTGAGTGGATCAATATTACTGCAGGTGATACATTTACTTATACGCCAGATACTACAGTACTGACAGGTGCAACGGTTGATATTACAGGATTACTACCAAGTACGACTTATGAGTTTATCGTAAGAAATACTTGTGATTCTACTTGGACATTTGCTGAGACTTTTACTACACCTGCATCTTATGATGTTGTATTAGATGGAGTGATTAGTCCTGATGATAACGGATGTATGTTAACAGCTTCTGAAGAAGTTATTATTGGAATTTCGAATAATGGTGGTCAACCAGCATTTGGTTTCGATGTGTACTATAGCTGGGATGATACAACATATATGCTAGATAGTACGTACCCAGATACCATTGCTTCTGGTCAATCAGCTATTTATACATTAACTAACACTTTCGACTTTAGTTCGGCACAAGATTCAACAATCTACATTAAGCTTGTTCAAACGAATGACGCTGATACAAATAACAATGTGGATAATCAAGATATCACGAATCAAGGTAATGCACTAGTTCAAATTGTAATTAACACAGGAAACTACGCGGGTGAATATTGGTGGAATATTATCGATACGGCTGCTGGAAATACAGTGTTTAATGTAGCTCAACCAAATGGTTATAGTAACTATACAGATGGATACACTTATGATGTTTGTCTTTTCGAAGGAGTAGTATATAGCTTTGAGGCTTGGGATGATTATGGTGATGGATGGAACTCTGGTACTTATGAAGTTTCACAATGTTTTGGAAATATTATCATAAACAATAATGGAGAAAGTCCAGATGATCCTACTGTGGTGCCACCAGGAACAGATCAATTAGAGGCATTAGAGTACTTCTCAATTAACGCTTGTCCTGATAATGATTTAGCAATCATTTCTTTTGATTCAGTATCTTCAGCTTGTGGATTATCAGCATCTGAAATAGGATATGTAAGCTTTAAAAATCATGGAAATGACACAGTAACTTCGGCTTCTGGAGCATCTATCCAGTATAGTGTAAATGGATCTCCAATGACAGATGTTTATACATTTACAACTCCGTTGGCTCCTGGAGCTACTGCTATGGCAGCTTTACCTTCAGTGGATATGTCAACAGCAGGAAATTACACTTATAGTTTCCAAGTATTATTCCCAGCTGATTCTAGTGCTCAAAATAATACTTTAACTGCAACAGTGGTAAGTATTCCTCAAGACACTGCATCAAATAATAATTTTGATGTAACTCAAGAAGGTTGGACATCTGGAATTATCCAAGGGATTACAAACTCATGGGAGTGGGGTGTTCCAACTACGGCGAATATGGCTCAAGGTACTCAAGGAAAAGCTTGGGTAACTAAATTGGATACCAATGCAGCATTAAATGAAGATTCATATTTATTGTCTCCATGTTATGATTTCTCTGGATATACAGCAGATGTTGAAATCTCAATGGATTATATCATGACAACACCAGTATCAGGGTTTAGCTCTCACTATGCAAGACTTCAATATACCACTGATGATAATAGTTGGACAACAGTAGATATGCAACCAAATAATTTCTCAAATAACTTTGCGACCTCTAATACTTGGACAGATGCAGGAGCATTAATCACAGGATTAGCAGGTGAGCCTTATGTGAGATTTAGATTCTACTTTAGAACATCTTTCAGTAACCCAATTGAAGGATTTGGAGTTGATAATATAGAGATTAAGGAACATGTTCCTTATACAGATGCTACTTTATCAAATCTTACTTATAATGGTATCACTGTACCTGGATTCCATCCTGATACATTGAATTATACAGTAATGTTACCTTTCGGAACAACAAATATTCCTAATGTATCTGCTGTATATAATGCACCTATTGTAGATGATATTGATGTAGATCAAGCTCCAGCATTACCTGGTGCGGCAACTGTAGAAGTTACTGCAGAAGATACTGCGTTTAGCTTACTATATACGGTGAACTTTGAAGTAACTCCGGGTGATACAAATGCTTATCTATCTGATTTATCTTATGGAGGTAACACAATCGCAGGATTTGATTCTACAATTACTCAGTACACAATTACAGTACCTTATGGTACAACAAACTTTGGTGCCTTCACTGGAACAGCATCGTCTAATTTGTCTAATACACTAATTGGTCAATTGGCTCCGGGAACTACCTTACCAGATACTATTTATGCAAATGTAACTGCGCAGGATCCAAATTATACAATGCAGTATATGGTAATTGTGAATGAAGAAGCACCAAATGCGAATGCGTTCTTATCTGATATTCAAGTGAACGGTAACTCGGTAATTGGATTCGATTCAACAACGTACAACTATACGTACACGGTACCAAATGGAGCTACAGCTACTGTACTTCCTCATTTAGCAAATTCATTGGCGAGTTATACAATGACACCTTCAGGAACGATTACAACGTTCCCAACAACGGTTTCTATTGTGGTTACAGCTCAAGATACGAATGTTACAAACACGTACACAGTAGTTATCAATGAAGTTGCTAGTGATAATGCATTCTTATCAGACTTATTAGTTGATGGAACAACAATCACAGGATTTGATTCTTCGGTTTATACTTACAACTATGATACATTAGCTTATGGAGCATCTATTCCACCAATCACGTGGGTAACTTCAGATCCTGATGTTGATACAGCTTATGTAACAATAGCGAACAATACAGCCACGGTAACCGTACTTGCTGAGAATATGACTACTCAGAAAGAGTATTTCATTAACTTCTTCTTCGAGGATGGAAACACAAATGCACTATTATCTGGTATAACAGGTTCGTTTGGTAGATTAATCGATGCTGGATCGAATAATGTTACGGCAACTTTTGATCCTAATACATTCCTATATGAGTGGTGTATTGATAAAGTTGTAAACATTAACTCTATTCCTACGTTGACTCCTACAGCTCAAGAAGCGACATCTACCATAAACTTCGTTCAGAATTTTGCAGCAATTGGAGATACAGCAATCATCGAGGTAACAGCTCAGGATACAAACTATACGGAAACGTATAAAATCATCCTGAAAGACTGTACTACTGGATTAGAAGATCTTGAAGAAGGTAAGGTAACAGTTTATCCGAACCCTACAAATGGAATTGTAAATATCGATGTAGAATCGTCTATCACAGACTTCGAAATCACAGTTTACAACCCACTAGGGCAAATCGTTAAACAAGACGCTTACCAAGATCAAACTTCTGTAGAATATGATTTAAGTGAAATGACTAACGGTCTTTACCAAGTTGTCCTAAGAGACAAATTGACTAATAAAGTCATGAGAACAAAAATCAATGTTCTTAAATAAGTAATCATAAACTTAAACCAGATTTAAGTAGAGATAAGAGGCTTTCCGAAAGGGAAGCCTCTTTTTGTTTTCTATATCTAAAATTCTATTAGTATCTTCGTTATATCATCAAAAAAGAATAAAATATGTTTCCAAAAAACGAATTTGATAAATATGCTACTAAACACTTAGGAATTAGTAGCCAGACCATGCATGACTACAAATCAGCTATCCAAAGCAGTTATATATCGCCAACAATTATTGAAGAACGTCAAATGAATGTTGCTTCTATGGACGTTTTCTCAAGATTAATGATGGATAGAATCATTTTCTTAGGAACAGGAATTAATGATTATGTAGCCAATATTGTCATGGGACAATTATTGTTTTTAGAATCTGCGGACCCAAATAAAGACATCCAAATCTATGTAAACTCTCCTGGAGGATCAGTTTATGCAGGATTGGGAATTTATGATACCATGCAGTATATTGCCCCTGATGTATCTACTATCTGTACAGGAATGGCAGCGAGTATGGGAGCTGTATTACTCTGTGCAGGGCACGAAGGAAAGAGATTTGCTCTAAAACATTCACGTGTGATGATTCATCAACCACTAGGAGGAGCACAAGGACAAGCATCAGATATTGAAATTACTCACCGTGAAATTCAAAAACTGAAAAAAGAACTCTATGAAATCATCGCTCAACACTCAGGAAAACCTTATGAAAAAGTTTGGGAAGATTCTGATAGAGACTACTGGATGACTTCAAAAGAAGCATTAGATTACGGAATGGTAGATAAAGTACTACTCAGAGAAAACCATAAATAATATATGGCAAAAAAAAATCAATGTTCCTTTTGTGGAGCACACAAGGATGATGTAGATATCCTAGTAACTGGAGCAAGCGGACAAATATGTGAAATGTGTATCGTTCGTTCAAAGGTTTTGTTGGAAAGAAATGGAATTTTACCTTCAGATGGTGATTCTATAATGGATTTGGATGAAACCGAATCCGAAGAAGAAATAAACCTTCTTCAACCCACTGAGATGAAATCTCACCTCGATGAATACGTTATCGGGCAAGATGAAGCCAAAAAACGACTTTGTGTAGCAGTTTATAACCATTATAAAAGATTGCTTACAAAAGGGAAAGATACCTATGATGTAGAGATTGATAAATCGAATATGCTTTTTGTTGGACGTACAGGAACAGGTAAAACCCTTATGGCAAAAACGATTGCTAAAGTTCTCCAAGTTCCTTTCACTATCGTAGATGCTACAGTGTTTACACAAGCAGGATACGTGGGAGAAGACGTAGAAAGTATTTTGAGTAGATTATTACAATCTTGTAATTATGAAGTCAATAAAGCCGAGAAAGGAATTGTATTTATTGATGAGGTAGATAAAATTGCAAGAAAAGGGAATAATCCATCAATTACACGGGATGTATCTGGTGAAGGAGTTCAGCAATCACTTCTTAAAATTATAGAAGGATCTGAAGTAAATGTACCACCAGAAGGAGGAAGAAAACATCCAGACCAGAAATACATCAAAGTAAATACACACGATATCCTATTTATTTGTGGGGGAGCTTTTGATGGAATCGAAGAAATTATCAGATCAAGGATGAAAAAGCAGTCCATTGGTTTTGGTTCACACTCCAACAAACAAATCGAAGGAGAAGAAGTACTACAATATGTGAGTCCTCAAGATGTGAAAAGATTTGGACTGATTCCCGAACTCGTAGGAAGGTTACCTGTAGTAACGTATCTGAAACCACTGAACAAGGAAGCTTTGAAATCAATCCTTACAGAACCCAAAAATTCTGTAATTAAGCAATATCAAGCACTTTTTGCGATGGATGATAAAGAGCTTACTTTTACCGAAGAGGCCTTAGATTTTATTGTAGATAAAGCAGATGAAAATAAACTTGGAGCAAGAGGATTAAGAGGAATCTGTGAAGACATTATGATAGACTTAATGTATGATGCACCCAAGATGAAAAAGAAAAAAATCTTGATTGATAAAGAATATGCAATGAGTAAAATAGATCATTAAAGATTTTCTATTAGAATTTATTATGAGACCTTTGCGATATTCATTAAGATTATTTCAAAGGTCTTTTTTTTAAAAGAAAAACCGACAAAAAAAATGTCAAATACCCAAAGATATTTTATCAGATTCGCATACAATGGAACACGTTATCATGGCTCTCAGGTTCAGCCTGATCAAATAAGTGTGCAGGAGGAAATGGAAAAGTGTTTAAGCCTTTTGTGTAAGGAAAAAATTTCATTGCTTTTCGCAGGAAGAACAGATGCCGGTGTACATGCAAAAGAGATGTGGGCACATTTTGATCTTCAGAATTCCAAAGTGCCCGAAAAATGGGTTTATCGAATGAATCAATTCTTAGGGAAAGATATTGCCGTTTACGAAATAATTATGGCTCGTGCTGATGCACATGCTCGTTTTGACGCAACAGAGAGAAGTTATGAATATCATATTAGCACTCAAAAAAATATTTTCAGTCAAGAAACGAGCTATTTTTTAAAACATAAATTGGATATAGATTTAATGAACAAAGCATGTGAAATTCTTAAAGAATATGAAGATTTTGAAGCTTTTTCTAGAACCCATACCGATGTAAAAACGTTTATCTGCAATATCCAGGAAGCACATTGGAAATTTGAAAACAGCCACTATATTTTTCATATCACCGCCAATAGATTTTTGAGAAATATGGTAAGAGCCATTGTAGGCACCATGTTAGATATTGGTAAAGGAAAAACAAGTTTAGAAACATTTAGAAGTATCATTGAATCAAAAAATAGATCTAATGCAGGTTCTTCTGCTCCCGCAAAAGGTTTATTTTTGACAAAAGTACAATACCCAACAACCATTTTCTGAAACCAAAAGAATGAGCCAAACAAAGAAAAAAGCCATATTTCGATG
The DNA here is from genome assembly GCA_025210805.1 of Flavobacteriales bacterium. Lineage (NCBI taxonomy): Bacteria > Pseudomonadati > Bacteroidota > Flavobacteriia > Flavobacteriales > Flavobacteriales bacterium. The sequence continues at coordinate 117,720 of JAOAQX010000003.1, read as the reverse complement.
GGATTTCCTCAGACGATTGATGAAATTTATAAAACCGTACCGCAAGGTGTTTTATTTCTGTGTGTTTTTTACACTTTCATTGGCATTTCTAAGTATTAGTAGAACCTTTTTTGTCCGTGAAGCATTTCAAGATAATATCGCTTCGCCAAATATGGAAGGATTGCGATTCTACGCCCTATTAATACTTTCTTTTATACTGATAGAAGCTCTTTTTCAGTTTTTAATGAGTTACTGGTCTGGTTGGCTTGGGCAAATGGTTATCAAGGATATCCGAACAGTTACTTATAGAAAATTGAGTCAATTTAAAACCGTCTTTTTTGATAAAAATCCAGTGGGAAAACTGGTGGTGAGAGTGGTATCTGATATCGAAGCCATTTCAGATATTTTTTCCCAAGGAATTCTCACATTTGTGGGAGATTTGGTGAAAATTCTTTTTATTGTTGGTTTGATGTTTTACACAGACATCCGCATCACTATTTATATTTTACTTCTTTTTCCGATCATGTTTTTGGCTACCCGATGGTTTCAAAAATATATGAAAAAAGCATTTGATCAAGAACGAACTGCCATTGGGGCATTAGGAAGCTTTGTGCAAGAACATGTACAAGGAATGTCTATTGTGCAAATATTTAATAGGGAAAAACAAGAGTTTCAAAAGTTTCAAAACCTTAATGAAAAGCACCTCAAGGCTACTTTACAGTCTATACTCTATTTCTCTATTTTTCTGCCCTTTATAGAAATAATATCTGCGGTAGCATTAGGGATTGTCGTTTGGCAAGGAGGTTTAGATATTATTAATAATACTGGCTTAGAGCCAGGAGATATCGTTTTGTATATTTTGTTGATAAATATGCTCTTTAGACCTGTAAGACAGTTGGCAGATAGAGTAAACACGATCCAAAGAGGTTTAGTGGCGTCTGAAAGAATCTTTAATATTTTAGATGATAATCAAGATGATTTTGATACCGATTCTCCACAAGAAACAATAGATTTAAGTGGGGATATTGTTTTTGATCAGGTTGATTTTTCCTACAAAGAAGGAGAACGAATACTTCATCAGCTAAGTTTTGAGATAAAAAAGAACGAAAATATTGCTCTGGTAGGAGCAACAGGAGCGGGTAAGAGTACAATATTGAATCTTCTGAACAGATTTTATGAAATAGAAGGAGGAGAAATTTTAATTAATAAACACCCAATACAAAAACTGCCAAAGAAATTTTTGAGAACCCAAATTGCCGCCGTACAACAAGACGGATTTTTATTTTCAGGAACCATTATGTATAACCTTCAAATAGGAAATGATTTCTCAAGAGAAAGAATATTTGAAGCTGCAAAAGAAATAGGAATCTATGAGTACTTTGAAAAATTACCCAATCAGTTTGATTTTCAAGTTTCAGAAAGAGGATCGAATCTATCAACCGGGCAAAGACAGCTAGTGGCTTTTCTGAGAGCATATTTATACAACCCAAGTATCATTATTTTAGACGAGGCAACAGCGTCAATAGACACAATAACGGAACAATATATTCAAACAGCATTCAATAAACTGAGACAAGGAAGAACGGCTATCGTTGTGGCTCATCGATTAAGTACGATCCAAAATGCCGACAAAATATTTGTTTTAGATAAAGGAAAACTTGTGGAAGAAGGAAGTCATGAAGATCTTTTGACAGAAAAAGGACTTTATGCAAACCTTCACCAAATGCAGTTTGGAGATTCCTAATGATACAGGAACTTTTAGCTGAGGATTAAAAAGAGTAATATTTCACGGCTTTATTAACTAAGAATTCAAAGATTTTTCTTTGATCTAAATTTTCCTTCTTTTTGAAAAGCGATAAATTATCTATAAATTGAATAGACATCTGATTTTTTTTTAAAAAAATAGACACACAACCAACACATAACCTTTATTAATGAAAAGAAGGAGCTTTTATACGCATTTTAAGTATTATTTTATAATCAGCTTTATCATGTTTAGCCTTTTTGCTTACAATAGAATCACCAATGTTGATTCTAGCAAAATGGATCAAAATATGTTATTGTTGATAAATGAATTTGGTTTGATCAAATTTACATTGATAATCAATGTGTTTACTTCTTCTTTAATGGCTTTGTCTGCAAGCCTTTTTGATATCCTTGTATTAAGGAAAATCTTAAAATATAAGCGCTGGATTACTTTTATTATGCTCTCGATATTAGCGGATGCTGCTATCGTGTTATTGGTTTTAGATACAGTAGTTTTATTTATCAATCGTTTATTTTATAAAGTTTCTGGCGTATCCTATCAATTTTTCACTCAAGATGAAATAAGCCCCATAGCAGTCAATATTCTTGTTATTTTATTCATGGGTAAAATTTTTATAGAAATGGATAAAAAACTAGGACGAGGAAACCTCTGGAAAATGATAACAGGTAAATTTCTAAGGCCTGTTGAAGAAGAACGAGTTTTTATGTTTGTAGATCTAAAAGATTCTAGTTTATTAGCCGAAACATTAGGGCATATTAGGTTTAGTCAACTACTTCAAGATTGTTTTTATGATTTTGCTGTAGTGGATAAATTTAAGGCAGATGTATATCAATACGTTGGAGATGAGGTGGTAATTTCTTGGAACAAAAAAGATGCTTTTAAAAATAATAATGTTCTTAAAGCCTTTTTTGCATTCAATGAGATTATTGATAAAAGAGCGAATCATTATGAACAAGAATATGGGGTAAAACCTTTTTTTAAGGCAGGAGCACATATAGGACCCGTGGTAATTACAGAAGTTGGTGAGTATAAAAAAGAAATTACTTATCATGGAGACACCATGAATACCGCTTCACGTATTCAAGCAATGTGCAATAATTTGTCTGCACAGCTTCTTATTTCTTCTCAAGTATATGATTCACTTTTGGATTGTGAAGAGTTTAAACGTGAATATATAGGCGAACATCCTGTTAAAGGAAAAATGAATATGGTAAAACTCTATAAAATCACTCAAGAATGAAGCGACTTGCATTTGTCATATTGTCAATGACCTTATTTGCCTGTGATGGCTTAGTAAAAAACGCTCAACAAAACATTGGTTTCGATATTGTGGAGTTAGATAATCAGCTAAATGAGATATCGGGTCTTACCTTTGATGAGAATTCAAATTTATTTGCGATTAATGATGAGCAAGGCATCGTTTTTCAAATTGATCCGTCTTCAGGTAGAACGATTGATGAACGATATTTTGGAAAAAATGGAGATTATGAAGGGATTACAAATACTTCTAAAGGCTTATTTGTTTTAAAAAGTAATGGAGACTTGTATCCTCTTGATATTAAGGGAAAAGATCGGTTTAAGTTTCCAAAAAGAAATGGGTTTGATTTTGAAGGCTTGAGTTACGATGAGCAAAATAAACAATTGATTCTTGCTTGTAAATCACATTCGATAAAAAAATATAAAAATAAGGTGCTTTTCTATGCTTTCGATCTAGAAAAAATGGAATATTTAAAAAAGCCAATTTTAACTCTAGCTCATGATCAAGTTGGAAAAAATTTCAAACCTTCAGGTTTATACATTCAACCCAATGGGACATGGTTTATTCTCAGTTCTTCTTCAAGAGAATTAATGATCTATACAATGAAAACAGCTGATTTTGATAAAATAAAATTACCCAAAAGACCCTTTCAACAACCAGAGGGAATTGTTGTGCTAAAGACAGGAGAAATCTATATTTCGAATGAAAAGAAAAATGGATTTCCAAATATTGTTAAAATCCCAAGACCATGAAGCAAATAGGAATCTATATCAGTATTTTTCTGTTTATGATCTCTTGTAATACGGGTTCATTGGTTTATATAAACCCCAAATTAAAGAACAAAATCATTCCCGATGAGGGTTCTGAATTAGTATATGAGTTATACTTGGTAGGAGATGCAGGAGAAAGTCCCACAGAATCTTCAGAAGTTTTTTCTCCTATGGTAAAAGAAATGTCTGCAAACGGAAAATGTGGAGTAGTCGTTTTAGGGGATAATATTTACCCCGTAGGATTGAGGAAAAAAGATCATCCTGAAAGAAAACAAGACGAAGAAAGAATCATCGCTCAGTTAGACTTATTGAAAGATGTAGAAGCAGATCTCTTTTTTATCCCAGGAAATCACGATTGGCAAAGGCAAGGAGAAAAAGGAGAGAAGCAAGTAAAGCGTCAAGAAAGATTTATAGAAAAATACCTTCAAAAAGGCGATGTATTTCTTCCTAGTAAAGGTTGCCCTGGTCCCGAAGTTCGAGAATTATCCCCAGGCTTAGTCATGATCATCTTAGATACACAATGGTGGTTGCATCCTCACAAAAAACCCAATGGAGAGGCCGATGATTGTTCCGTGAGAAATACAGATGAATTACTTTTTAGTTTTAAAGAACAACTGAAAAAACATCGAAATAAAAAAATCATTGTAGCAGGCCATCATCCTCTGGTGAGTAATGGAAAACATGGAGGGAATTTTCCATTAAAATACCATTTGTTTCCACTTACCGAGTTATCAAAAAATGCTTATGTTCCATTACCCGTTTTGGGGAGTATTTATCCTGGGTATAGAAAGTTCTTAGGGCATAGGCAAGATATTGCTCATCCTGTTTATCGAGACTTTGTAAGAAAAATTTCTCAAGCGATGAATGAGTATGATGATATTATCTATGTTTCTGGGCATGAGCATAATTTACAATATACCAAAAAAGATAATTTTCATCATATCATTAGTGGTGCAGGAAGTAAAGGAACTTATTTAAAAAGAAATAGGAAAATTGATTTTGGAACAAGTAATAAAGGATATTCTAAATTAAAAATCTTTGCAAATGGAGCAGTTTGGGTAAGCTTTTATGCACTCAATGAACAGGGAAAAATGGTAGAGGTTTTTAATAGAAAACTATTTACTAAAGAGATTAAAAACTTGGGAGCCCTAAAAGGGAATGCGGTTAAAATATCTTATGCAAATCAAGTCATGCGGGTGACACCGGATTCCACTTACCAAGGTGGAAAAATGAAGCGATTCTTGATGGGTGATATGTATAGAGATCTTTGGGCAACAGAGATAGAGGTTCCTGTACTAGATATACATAACAAAGCAGGAGGTTTAACACCCATTAAAAAAGGGGGAGGAATGCAAACTATTTCTTTGAGACTTCAAGGAGCCAATGGTTTACAATATTCTCTACGAGGAATTAAAAAAAATACGGAATTCCTAACTCAAAGAAATTTAAGAGGAACGATCGCTCAAGATATCATTTATGAAGGTATGGCTGGTGCTCATCCTTATGCCGCACTCGCTGTTCCGCCACTTGCAAATGCAGCTAAAATATATTATAGTAATCCGGAGTTAGTTTATGTTCCCAAAGATGCTATTTTAGGAGATTATATTGATGAATTTGGTGGAATGCTCGCAATCATTGAAGAACGCCCAGATAATAATATGGAAGCTTTTTCAAATTTTGGAAATAGCAAGAAAGTCATCAGTTACTCTAAGGCGATAAAGAAAATTCAAAACTCAACAAAACATCAAATAGATTTACCTTTTACTCTGCGTTCAAGAATCTTTGATATGCTTATTGGAGATTGGGATCGTCATGATGATCAGTGGAGATGGGCGACTTTTAAGAAAGGTAAGAAAACGATATATAGACCTATACCTAGAGATAGAGATCAAGTCTTTTTTAGATTTGATGGAGTATTACCTTTCCTTACTAGGCAAAGAGCTTTAATGCCAAAATTTCAGCCATTTAAAAAAGAAATTATCAGTATTGAAGGTTTTAATTTTAATGCGAGATATTTTGATAGAGCTTTTTTATCTCAGGCAACATTGAATGATTGGTTATTGCAGGTCGAAAATCTACAAAGTTTTATTACAGATTCTGTAATCGAGGTATCTATTTCAAAATTACCTAAAGCGTCACAAGAAATGCATGGTAACGAACTGAAAGACATCTTGAAGGCAAGAAGAAACAATTTAGCTCATTTTGTGAAGGAATATTATGAAATTCTGTCAAAACAAGTAGATATTATAGGAACTTTCGGGAGCGAAAAATTTGTAGTGAAAAGAATGAATGACCGGGAAGTGGAGGTGTCAGTTTTCAATATAAAAAAAGACAAAAGTATCGCTACAAAAGCTTTCTATAAACGCATTTTTAATACAGAAGAGACCAAAGAAATAAGATTGTATGGCTTAGATGGGAAAGACGAATATATCGTTGAAGGATCTGTTAATAAAAGTATTCTCGTGAGGATTATAGGGGGTACAAAAAAAGATAAAATAGAGGATAATTCTACTGTTAAAGGTTGGAGAAATTATACAAAAATCTACGAAACATCCTCTAAGAATGCGTTCTCTCTAGGAAAAGAATCTAAGCTATTTATCAAGAATGAGCCTGAGCATATTGACTATAACCGAAGAGGTTTTAGATACAATCGTCTTGCACCGCTTTTGAGTCTTGGTAGAAATCCCGATGATGGATTTTATCTGGGGGCAGGTTTTGTTTATACCAAGCATGGATTTAAAAAAGAACCCTTTGAGCAAAGACATAAATTTGTGTTGGGAAAATCGATCAATAGACAGGATGGATGGCGAGCCGATTATACTTTTACCTATACAGATATCATTGGACAAGCAGATTTTGAGTCTGATTTATCATTAAGATTACCGCAGTTTTTTGATTTCCATGGAATAGGAAACGAAACTCCGTTTATAGATAAAGATGAGCACTCCGAAGCATGGGTACGGCTTTCAAAAATTAGATGGAAACCTAGTTTGATAATCCCGATATCAAATTATGCAAGCGCATTAGAAATATTTTCGAGTTTAAATCATTTCAGACATCAAGAAGGAATCCATGACAGTTTTAGTCATCACTGGAAAAGTCGTCAAACAAATTTAGGACTTGGGGTAGGTTTTTCCTACGAGAATATGGATCATGTAACAAACCCACATAGAGGATTTGTGTTTAATACTTCAGGGCAGTGGAGTCAAGATATTTCTGGAAATGATTATTCTTTTTTCGAGTTAAAATCTGAGCTCCGTTTATTTATTCCATTAAATTTCAGGAAAAAACAAACAACTTTAGCGTTTAGATCTGGATTTGCAAAGAATTTTGGAGATTTCTCCTTTTTTCAGAGCCATTTTTTGGGAGGTCAAACAAATTTTAGAGGCGTTTATAGAAATCGTTTTTCTGGGAGATCTATGCAATTTAATTCCCTAGAGCTAAGAACAAGTTTGTTAAAAGTGCCTAATTATGTAGTTCCTTTCGATTTTGGTTTTACTGCCTATACAGATTTGGCAAGAACTTGGCAAGACAAGGAGGAATCAAAAAAATGGCATCATTCTTATGGTTTAGGAATGTATTTCGGTATTTTAGATCAACTAATTATCCGAGGAGGTTATACTTTTTATGAAAATGAAGAGTTATTAACAGTAAGCACCGGTTTTATGTTTTAGATAAAACAAAAAAGCAAGATTATTATGGATATTCAGAACGAAAATCAACTCATAGCCGACATTTACCAGTTTGTAAAGAAAGCATTTGATGAAAACAAACAAAGAAGATTGTTTTATCATAATATGATGCATACAGAAATGGTATTTGATGCAGCAATTGAAATTTCTCAGAATACTGAAGGAGTCTCAGAAGAAGATATAGAACATCTTAAAATAGCGATACTTTTTCATGATATTGCCTATGTGAAATCTTGCGAAAACCATGAAGATAAGAGTGCAATAGTTGCTCAGGATTATTTATTAAAAATGAATTATCCAGAAAATAAAGTGCAAAAAATCATGAAATTGATTCAAGCAACGAACTTACAGCACGACCCTCAAAATATTTTAGAGAAAATCATCAAGGATGCAGATCTTGTTCATTTAGGAAATACAGATTATATTGATACTTCGTTTGAGGATCTCTATAAAGAAGTAAAAGAGCTCATGAAGCCAGAAATGAGTAATCAAGAATGGGCAACATCATGTGTTGATTTTCTTAAAACTCACAAATACCATACTGAGTATGCAAAAAGAGAATGGGAGCCTAAAAAATCAGGTAATTTACATAAGTTGAATCATTTAATGAATGAGATTATGATTGAGGAAAAGAACAGGTTAGATACAGGAAAAGAATCTGAAGAGAATAATAATACCAACAACAACGATCTTAAATCATCAAAGAAGAAAAAAAAGAAAAAGGATAAAGGAGACCGACCCGATAGAGGAATTGAAACCATGTTTAGAGTTTCTCTTAGAAACCACTTGAATTTAAGTAGAATAGCCGATAATAAAGCAAACACTATGATTAGTGTTAATGCCATTATTATTTCTATTGTACTCTCACTTCTCTTTCCAAAATTAGACAACAATCCATTCTTAGCTTATGCAGGAATCACCTTATTGGTTTCAAGTATTATTTCTATTATTCTTGCGACCATATCAACGATTCCTAAAACAACACATGGTCTTTTGTCCAAAGAAGACGTTGAAAATAAAAAAGGGAACTTATTGTTTTTTGGTAATTTTCATAAAATGAGCCTAGAGGATTATGAGTGGGGAATTCAACAGCTAATGAATGACAAAGATTATTTATACAATAGCTTGTCAAGAGACTTATTTTTCCTTGGGAAAGTATTGCATAAGAAATATAAATTACTTCGCTATACCTATTATGTGTTCGTAATTGGTTTATGTGTTTCCATTATCGTTTTTATCTATAGTTTGAGATGTGTAGCAGAAGGAAGTGTGCTTTAGCATCATTCTTGCAAAAGCAAGGCTATGAAAAATACTGTGATAAAATTAAGTTTACTGATTGTTGTTTTAAGTAGTGTAGCTTCTTGCCTTTCAAAAAGACACATAAGTGAAACCTATGACCATATTAAAGATGAAGAGCGCGCTACTCTAGTTCATTATTATAACCAAACAGTAGAGCATAGAACGCGTTTTTATGATTTGGAACAAAGGTTTTTGAAAATCACAAAAGACAAGAACTTTAAGCTAAAGGTATTTGACAGAGTGTCTTTAGAACAAACTGCTTGTGCTTTGAACACAGAAATATTTTGGATTATAGACGATGAGGTATTCCCTGTTGAAGTCAAAAAAATGCCTTCAAAAGATTTTACCAATTTTGTTCCCCAAAAACAAAAAATAGCTACACTGGATAGTAGTAAAGTAGAGGTTTTGTCTGATATTAAAGTTTTTCCTACAAGAAAAGTGACACTAATTTATCATCTAAGACCCGCTATGATCAAAGCAATAAAAAAATCAAAGTATATTGCAGTAAGGTATTATTCTGAAGAAGAGATGATCACAGTGCCAATGAAGAAAAGACAAAGAAAACAATTAAGGTCTTTTGTGAGGTAAGGGGCATAGATATAAGAATTACATCTGGTTTTTTGCTTTAACAATCCCAAATAGTGTAATATAGAAACGTGTATTTTGTTAAATATTAGATGTTTATTTGCATACTGGGATTGTATGTAGCTGTAAATTAATTATTAATGTAAGGATGCAGAGAGTGGTTTTAGCAACTAATCTGTACTAAATAAAAAACACCAAAATATTTACTAAATGACTTATTCTAAAAAGAAACAATTTAAAGAGCTATTTTATAAGATGGTACTAAATTATAAAAAGAATAAGCTTGATGTTTTGATATCTGAGGCTAGAAGAAATGGGTCTAAATCTTTTTATGAATTTTGTATTAAGAAAACAAAATCTAATTCTTTTAAGGAGAGAGATATTGCTATTACAATTTTATCCCAGTTGAGTAGAAAAGGAAAAATTAGACCTTATAGAAAAGAGGTGTATTTTTTATTTTTAGCCATGTTGAAAAAGGAAAAGAAAAAAGAAGTAATTAGCTCTCTATTGTATGGAATAAGTGTGAATTCTGAAAATCTAAGAGAAGTTGATATTCCTTTTCTATTTTCTTTTTCTGAAAAGTATAAAGAGAAATATATGAAGATTGCTGTTATTCATGCTATTTCCGGTCAAAATTTTCAATCTTCAATTGAGTATTTAATTGAATTTACTTCAGATAAAAGTGCAAAAGTAAGGGACTGGGCAATTTCCTCTTTGGAACTGATGGAGGAATATGAAGATTTAGTTTTGCCTATTTTATTAAAGGGAGTAAAAGATACGAATCATGGTGTGCGATCTGAGGCAATTCTTGGTCTAATTAGACGGAAATACGACAATTCTGGTATGTTGCTTTTTAAAGAATTAGAAGGTACTTATTGTTTATCTTATACTCTTAAAGAAGCTTTGAAGCTTGCTCTTGTAAACTATCACAAGCTTGATTAATAAGAATATAAGAAATAGGAAAAAAGCAATATTCTGAACGACTCTTCAATCTCATTATAAAAAATAAAAGAGTGACACAAAATCATAGCATCACTCTTTTTAAAAAATAAAATGGATATTTTTATTTTTTCCAGTTCGAATGTCCTTTCTTTAATAACTCAGTAGTTTTAGCATTCCAAGGTGAGAGAGTGTTAAGCATTTTCCCATTAAATGGACCATTGAAAAACAGATATAGCTTTCCATCTACAATATCAAAAGTTTCGGGGTTGATAGGAAATTTACTGTCCTTTGCAGCCACACCCCAGGCACAATATCCATCAAATTGTGGTAGGAATTTTTCTGGATTCTTTTTAAAAGTTTCGAGGTTTTCTTTAGAAGAAAACTGGTAAGTAGCCTTATTAAATTTAGTAGAGTAAGCTTCAAAACCTTTTTTAGCAGTCCCAGAAAAATAGGAAACAAGATCGTATCCGCCAATAGCCAAACCATTTTTATCTATTGGAGCTATTTGAGCTTGTGCATAGGCCATCATTGTGAATGCAGCAAGTAACATAATCGATTTAAGTTTTTTCATCTCTTATTTGGTGTTTAAAATTCTATGTCAATATTGACACTACAAAGATGACAATGAATCAACAGTCAAAGAATGGATGATTTATGCTTCTTGATGGATTTTTTTGAGATTTATGATGAAAAAATACCAAACCTCAAGTAAAATTTTCTAAAAAATGAGGAGAAAATTCCATAAACAATTACAAAACCCTATTCAGAATTATACATTAGTTGATTTTTCTATAATTCATGTAAATTTGGTTGATTATCAGTCTGTCAAAACTCATTTCGACCTTTCGGGAGATTAGAGATAGAAAATCAAAGAAAACAAAATAATATGAGCAAATTCGGGATTAAAAAGATATGTTTGATTATTTCTTTGATTAGCCTTTCATTCAGTTGTAGAACCATACCTTCTTCTTCTTCTCAGGGGGTGAAAAGTATTGGTGAATTTATAGTTGGTAGTATTTATAATACTCAGGGTTTCGAATACTATTCAAATAACACAGCTTCAGATACAACATTCTTAATCAATAAATCAAGCAGGGTTTTTCGTGACATTAATATTGGAGATACAATTTTTTATTTGATAAGTGAAGATAGCTTGATTAATACTTCATCTGTTTTAGAGTATGATTATTATTATAATGATGTGAAGATTTGTGGATGTAAACTATCAACTCATAGGGTAATTTTAAGCAATAAAATATGGGTGAATTCAGCAAGCAGGTAGAGTTTAGCTAAACCTAGTATGTGTTTAATCAATGATAAAAATAGGAAGAAAGGGAACAAACGGTTACAAGACCTGTCCCAACAAAAAAAAATGGGAACTTTATTAAAGATCCCATTTTTCTGTATAAGGTTAAACTTATCACCTAACATATGAATTAAGAGCTTTTAGGCGATAGGGAATTCTTTTTTGATTTGCTCTAGCCATTCCTCAAGGCGTTCGTCTGTTTGATCGGGCTGATTATCTTGATCTAGTGCTAAACCAATGAAAGTTCCTTCTTTCATTTCTGCCTTAGATTCTGTGTGGTCGTATCCATCAGTGGACCATTTTCCTACAATAGTTCCACCATTTTCAAGGACAACTTCAGCAACCATACCTACGCCATCAATAAAATATTCTGCATATACATATTGATCTCCAAGACCATATAAAGCAATTGTTTTTCCTGTGAAATCTACCTTTTTGAAATCTTCAAAAAAGCTTTCCCAGTCACTTTGCAACTGTCCATCATGCCAAGTAGAAAGTCCTAAAATGAGTTGATCGTATTGATCAAATTGTTCAATTTCGGCATCATACATATCATGAGTATCCACAAGATCTTCACCGAGCATTTCTTGTATTTTTTCAGCTACTTCTTCTGTATTTCCCGTATCAGATCCGTAAAAAAGTCCTATTTTTTTCATCTTTGTGTTGTGTTTTTGTCTTAATAAATTCGCTCAATCAGTTCTTCTAAGGCTGTTTCATGCTTTTTATCATCCAAGATGTCATTCATCTGGATAAAACCAATCATGAGCATATAAAATTGTCTTGCTTTCCTTTTTGGATTCGAGACTTTTTTCTCTCGCAAAAATACCGCCAAAATCGTTAAGAATGCTGTTTGAAACTCTTTTATTTTCTCTTGTAATGTGACCGAAGTTTCATTTCGTAAGTCATTGTAAATATGAGAAAATACAAATGGGTAATTCTCTTGATTTTGCTCTTGTGAATATCTTTTGATAAGTCTCTTGAGTGCAACGATCACTTTCCCTGTACAAATATTAGAAATAATCCTCAGTTCTTGATCGATAAGGTTTTGAAGTGCTAAACCAAAAATCTCTTCTTTTCCTTTAGGGAAATAATAATATAAGGTTCCTTTTGAGAGTTTTGTGATACTCAAAAGCTCATTGATTCCTGTTTGCTGATATCCCTTTTGCAATAGGAGCTCTTCGGCTTGTTGAATAAGAATTTCTTTCTTGGTCATTTGTCTAGTTGAGTTTATGATTTAAGACAAATTCTTTGATCGGTAATTCATATTCTTTTGCTCCAACACGGTACGTGAAAATGGCATTTTTAAAGGGTTCTTTTCCATAGAGAGAATTGGGTAATGAAACATAGTCTCCCACTTTGTCAATTTTTTCTTTAAATAAAGCCGTACAAGTAAGTATCGAAGGTAAGTCTCTATCCGTTGGTTCGTATAAATCTGGGATGGCTTCTAGGGTGTGTTCTCCTATTTTAAAGCTTATTGGTTTTACTTTTTCCAATTTTTCCCCTGTAAATACAATATAAAATTTAATTCCTCTATCATGTGTTTTTACGTCTGTGTAGTAATGATAAGAAGTCTTAGTTACTAAAGAAGATATTTTTTCAGGCTTCAGTAGATTACAAGAAGTAAACACCAATAAAGTGGTAATCAATAAACTGATTTTTGTGATCGCTTTAAACATTTTTTTCGTTTTTAATGACTTGTGAAATTAATAAACATATTTGACTTAGGAAAATTTCATCTGTTTTTCCAAAAGCAGCTGGTTTATTGGAGTCTATATCTATTTGTCCAATCATGTCTTCTTCTAGAAACATAGGGACTACAATCTCCGATTTGACATCGATATTACAAGCGATATAATTATCCTCTTGGTTTACATCGTCAATAATAAATGTATCTTGAGACTCGGCAGTCTGTCCACAAATACCTTTCCCGAAAGGGATTTTAGTATGTTCGGTTTTGCTTCCTACATAGGGTCCCAGTTCCAGCATTCTTTCTTCTGTTTGGGAAACCATATAAAAACCTGTCCAATTGTAGTAATCGAGGTTTTGATCAATCAGTTCACAAGCTTTTTTCATGGCTTGCGTACTTGAAGGTTTTTGAGATTGAAGAAAGGTTTCAAATTCCTTCAGGATATTTTTAAAAATAATTTCCGACATTATTTTACAAGTATTTCTGTCAAGGCTTCATCAATAGCTTGAGCCGTTTGTTCAAGAAGTTCTGAAGTATGTGTATGGGCAATAAATAATGTTTCAAATGCTGAAGGAGCTAAGTAAATTCCTCTTTTTAGAACTCCATGAAATACTTTTTTGAAAAGATCGGCATCGGCAGCACAGGCATCATCAAAATTGGCAACCTTGTTTACTCCAAAATGAAAACTAATCATGGATCCATTTCGGTTGATTACGTATTGAAGTTGATGTTTATTAAATACCTTTTCTAATAAATGATGAAGAAATTCGGCTTTTTCATCTATTTCTTTGAAAATTTTTGGGTTTTCATAAAGTTCTTTTAGGAGCGTTAATCCTGCTGTCATTGCCATGGGATTACCAGAGAGTGTTCCAGCTTGATACACGGGACCTTCTGGAGCAATCATTGCCATAACCTCTTTTCTACCACCAAAAGCTCCTACTGGCATTCCTCCACCAATTACTTTACCCATGGTAATAAGGTCTGGTTTGATTTCAAATTTATGATGAGCACCTCCTGCTGAAAGACGGAAACCTGTCATTACTTCATCAAAAATAAGAAGAGCGCCTTCTTGATCACAGATTGTTCTTAATCCTTCAAGAAAACCTTCATGAGGGGGAATACACCCCATATTTCCTGCCACGGGTTCTATTATGATAGCGGCAATTTCTCCGGGGTTATCTGTAAATACTTGTTTGACACTTTCAAGGTCATTATACCTTGCTAATAAAGTGTCTTTTGCTGTTCCTTTTGTAACTCCAGGAGAGTTTGGAACTCCAAGTGTGATGGCTCCTGATCCTGCTTTAATCAAAAAAGCATCGGCATGACCGTGATAGCAACCTTCAAACTTGATAAATTTTTCTCTATTTGTATAGGCTCTAGCTAAACGAATGGCACTCATGCAAGCTTCTGTTCCAGAGTTCACCATTCTTACTTTATCTACAGCCGGCATCATCTTGCAAATCAATTCTGCTAAATCTGTTTCAATCTCCGTAGGAGCTCCAAAAGAGGTGGAATTTTCCGTGGCGTTTTTCAAAGCTTGTGTAACACCAGGGTGTGCATGTCCAAGAATCATAGGTCCCCAAGAACCAATATAATCGATATACTCTTTGTCATCTACATCTACTAAGATAGATCCGTGAGCTTTTTTGAAAAAAACAGGTGTTCCGCCTACTGATTTGAAGGCACGTACAGGAGAGTTTACTCCACCAGGAATAAACATTTGAGCACGTTGAAAAAAAGATTCACTCTTCGTCATTTTAGCTATTTTTGAAATTCTGGGTAAAGATACACTCTCTTCTTTTTTTGAATTGTATTTCAGGGTGGATTTTTTAAAAGTCTTTTAATCCTTCATTCGAATCCATTTCCAAAGATCTTTATAGCTTGCTTTTTTACCAAAATTGAGCAAACCATGTTGATATATTTTGGAGGAAATTTTAACCATGAGCATAAAAGAGAGTAGCAATAATATAATGGCTGTAAGTAGCTCCCACCATGGAACACCAAAAGGGAGACGAATAGCCATTACAATAGGTGAAGTAAGTGGAAACATAGACATAAACATTCCTACAGGTCCATCGGGATTATCTTGAAGAGAAATTCCTACATATATGGCAAGCACCAATGGAATGGTTACGGGAAGCATAAATTGCTGTGTATCTGTTTCTGTATCAGATGCTGCACCTATTGCTGCAAAAATGGACGAATAGAGTAAATACCCTAAGATAAAAAGGAAAAAAGCACCAAAAATAATCTTACCAATTTCTAATCCTTCAAAATTCATGATGATATTTTCCATCACCCCAGAATTCATCACTTCTTCCATAATCTCTTCGGCTTCATTGCTGGCAACTTGGTCGGGCTGTGGGATAAAGGCAGAGAAAATAAGACTACTAATTCCTGCTAGAATTCCCCAAATACCAAACTGGGTAATGGCAACTAAACCTGCTGCAATAATTTTCCCGATCATTAACTGAAAAGGTTTTACAGATGAAATAATGACTTCTATTACTCGAGTCGTTTTTTCTTCCAAAACAGAACGCATAATAGAAGCTCCATGAACAAAAATGAACATGTAAATTCCCATTGCTACAATCATTCCAATGATAAACCGAATATAAGTGTAGGTTTCGTCTCGTTCTACTTCTTCCTTGTGATCGGCACTATAACTAATATAGCTGATATCTACATTTACATCTATTTTGTCAAGTACTTCTTGCTCTATTTCATAATAATCCATTTTTACTTTTCTAAAACGTTTTTCAATGGTTCTTTCTATATATGAAATGATGGAAGTATTGGGAGTCGCGTTGGAGTAGAGTTTGACACTTTTTCCTAAATCTTGAATATTCTCTCTTTTAAGCGAAGGAATGACTAATAATCCATAAGCATCTTTTTTGCTGGCAACGAAATCTTTAGGTTGATCTTTTAATGATTTAATCAGCTGAAAATCAACTTGCTTATTGTCTTTAAGGTCTTTTTCTGACAGATAATTGGTTTCATCCAATACATAAAGAACAGATTGATCGGCTTGATTTGCAACAATAAGTACTCCCACTATTGAAAACAAAGCGACCATGATGACTGGAGCCAAAAAAGTGAGAATCAAAAAAGATTTTTTCTTTACCTTATTAAAGTATTCTCTAAGGATAACTATTTTGAGTTTTTTCATGATACTATTCTGCTACAGCGTTGATAAATATTTCATTCATACTAGGAATATGTTCCTTAAAAGCTAGAAAATCTACAGTTTCTGGAAGGTTTTTCACAATTTGCAATGGGTTTTCTATTTTAGATAAATCCAATTTGTATTGCCAAAAAATACCTTCTTGTTTCTGCTCAAGAACATGAATATTTTCCTCAAAAGAAAGTGCTTCTTGATGATTGACCTCTAGTAAATAAATCGCATTTCGGAACTGATTTTTTATCTCGGTCTTTTTACCATCTAATATTTTGTTGGATTGATGAATGAGACAAATATGGGAGCATAAATCTTCCACAGATTCCATGCGGTGAGTGGAAAATAAAATGGTTACTCCTTCCTCGTTCAAACGAATAATTTCGTCTCTTATCAGATTCGCATTTACAGGATCGAAACCAGAAAAAGGCTCATCTAAAATGAGTATTTCAGGTTCGTGAATAACGGTGGCAACAAATTGAATTTTTTGAGCCATTCCTTTTGATAATTCCCTGAGTTTTTTACCATTCCAGCCTTCTATTTTAAGTCTTTTGAACCAATCATTCATATTGGCTTTTGCAGTCTTAACATCCAAACCTCTTAACTGAGCAAGATATAATAATTGATCCTCAACCTTCATTTCTCTATAGAGGCCTCTCTCTTCGGGTAAATAACCAATTTTTGAAAGATCTTCTCTAGAAATCAGCCGATCATTCCAATAAATTTCGCCTTTTGTGGCAGGGATAATTTGATTGAGTACACGCAGGAAAGTGGTTTTTCCAGCTCCATTGGGTCCTAGAATTCCATAAATACTCCCTTTGGGAACAGAAATGGAGAAATTATTTAAAGCCGTAAACGCTTCATAATTTTTAGTAATGTTTTTTATTTCTAACATTTTTTTATAATCAAATAGGATAAAAAATAGTTCCAGAAGAATGATCTCTCAAAGAACCAGTGACCGAAGATAAGATATTGATTTGGTTCTTAAATCTTAAAAAACCTAAAAAGGCAAATATTAATGCCTCCTTAAAGTCGATGAGTTCCTTGTTTGGAATCATTATTTCACATGATGTTTGCTCTCGAAGTTTATTGATAAAAAATTGATTATAAGTTCCTCCTCCTGTGATTAGCACATTTTTTTTATGATCAATTTCTTTACTTATCTGTTCTGTGAAATGCACGCAAAGGGTATGGAGTTTATCTTGGGTGCTTAGCTGATTAAAGTTGTCTAAAATAGCCCAAAAATGACTTTCGAGATTTTCAATAGAAAGTGATTTAGGAGTTTTTTTGGAGTAGTAGGAAACACAATTTAGTTTATCTAAAAGGGCTTCGTTGAGCTTTCCAGATTGTGCAATTTGTCCACCATTATCATACTCCAATCCCATTTTTGAAACTTCTCTATTTAGCAAATGATTGAACGGGCAGAGATCCCAAGCAATTCGTTCTTTTTGTCGTTCTAAGGAAATATTGGCAAATCCTCCTAAGTTGATACAGGCTTCATATTTTGAGAAAAGTAATTGGTCGCCAATGGGAACAAGTGGCGCTCCTTGACCGCCCAATATAACATCTTGTTGTCTGAAATTACAAACCACAGGATTTTTAGTTAACTGTGAGAGTAAATCACCTTTGGTAATTTGAAGTGTATAACCCTCATTGGGGTTGTGGTACACGGTATGACCATGCGTTGCAATAGCATCAATTTGGAGATTTGGGAATTCTTTTTCAAACTCTAAAATATAGTGATATTGTAGTTTAGTAAAGGAAATTTCAAGTTCTATGAGTTCTTTACCCGAGAGAAAATAGGCTCCTAAAAGCTTATTTTTCCATTCCTGAGAATAGGGATAAAAAGCAGTTTGATGAATTTGATATTCCCACTTGTTATTATTCTTTGAAAAAGAAGATAAGCAGAAGTCTAAACCATCACAAGAGGTTCCAGACATGATTCCGAGTATGTGTTGAGGCATTCAAACAATTTTTTATAAATATACCAAATACAATATTAATAAACAGTTTGTCCTATTTTTGCTTTCATAATTGTAAGGTTCTTTAAGGGAAAAGACTATTATTAAAATTGAGACTCTATGCTAGAAATTATATCAAAAGCTTACAGTAATTATTACCAATATCTGATTAAGGAAATTACCAGCCCTGGATTAGAAAATTATTTCTATGCTTTAATACTTTTTTCACTTGCAGTTTGGGGTTTAGAGATCATTCATCCTTGGAGAAAGCACCAAAAAATTATTAGAAAAGATTTCTTTTTGGATCTCTTTTATATGTTTTTTAATTTTTTCATTTTTAACCTGATTCTTTTTATTGCACTTTCAGATATGGTGCATTTTGGTTTTCAAAGTCTTTTAGCCTATTTAAATATCTCAGAGCAGAATTTGCAATTATTCAATATTTCAGAATTTCCTGTGGCAGTTGGTTTGTTAGTCTTTTTTCTTTTATCAGACTTTGTGCAATGGGGTGTTCATGTTACTTTACATAAAGTTCCTTTTCTTTGGAATTTTCATAAAGTGCATCATTCTGTAAAAGAAATGGGCTTTGCTGCACACTTGCGTTATCATTGGTTTGAGACATTTGCCTATAAGCCAATAGTGTATTTATTGTTAGTATTGATAGGCGGTTTCGAGGTTTCTCAGGTATTTTTGGTGCATTATTTTGCTTTGTTAATTGGGCATTTGAATCATTCCAATTTTGAATACGATTTAGGACCTTTGAAATATATTTTTAATAATAACAAAATGCATATTTGGCACCACTCAAAAAAACTCCCTAAGAATCATCGTTTTGGAATGAATTTCGGAATTTCTTTGAGTATTTGGGATTATATTTTTAAAACAGCCTACATTCCTCACGATGGAAGAGATATCCCTTTGGGTTTTCATAAAGATGAAGAAATGCCAAAAGATTTTATAGGGCAAGAACTGTTTCCGCTCACCAAGAAGAAATTAAAATAAGGCATGATAAAGTTCTAATACAGAGCTTACATAGTTGATTTTTACATGATACTGATCAGGATTGTCAATTTTTGAGTAGGAGCTTACAAAAACATCTGAAAAACCGAGCTTTTGAGCTTCCAAAATCCTTTGATCAATTTTTCTAGAAGGGCGTACTTCGCCATTTAAACCTATTTCCCCACAAAAAGCCACTTTTTTATCCACTGCACAATCCTCATTGGAAGATAAAATGGCTGCCACAACGGCTAAGTCCATACTTGGATCATCCATTTTAATTCCTCCTGTGATATTCAAGAAAACATCTTTTACTCCTAATCGAAAACCGCATTTTTTTTCCAAAACTGCCAAAAGCATATTTAGTCTTCTGGTATCAAACCCCGTCGTGGAACGTTGAGGTGTGCCGTAAACCGCAGAGCTTACGAGTGCTTGAACTTCAATCATTAAAGGGCGGACACCCTCAACTGTTGCTGCAATAGCTGATCCGCTTAAATCCTCTCCCAATTGATTGGAGAGTAAATCTGAAGGATTGTCAACAGGAGAAAGCCCTTGCTGATTCATTTCATAAATCCCTAATTCATGAGTAGAACCAAATCTATTTTTGCTACTTCTGAGAATTCTATAAGCATATTTATTGTCTCCTTCAAATTGAAGAACAACGTCCACCATGTGTTCTAAAACTTTGGGTCCAGCAATATTTCCATCTTTAGTCAAATGACCAATGAGAACAATGACAGTACCTGTTTCTTTTGCAAATCGCATGAGCTCTGTAGTACACTCCTTAATTTGTGTGATGGTTCCAGGGAGAGAATCTACTAAGGGGCTTTGTAGTGTCTGGATAGAGTCAATAATCATCAGTTGAGGTTGATGCTTTTTGGCTTCTTTTAAAATCGAATGCGTATTGATTTCTGTATAAATCATGCAATTTTCATTCTGATGATCAATTCTATCAGCACGAAGCTTTATCTGTCTTTCAGATTCTTCACCAGAAACATAAAGTGTTTTTATTTGATGCTGAAAAAGGGCTAATTGCAACATAAGAGTAGATTTTCCGATCCCAGGTTCTCCACCAAATAAGACCATCGCACCCGAAACCATACCGCCTCCCAATACTCTATTAAATTCACTATCGGCAAGTTCAATTCTGAGTTCGTTTTCTAAAGAAATTTCTGCTAAAGATTTTGGTTTATGTTGGATATCTGCATCTGTAGATTGTACCCACTGGGGAACTGAAGAAGCTGATTTTTTAGGCACTTTATGCTCCACAATTGTATTCCATTCTTTACAATAAGTGCATTGTCCTTGCCACTTAGAAAACTCATTCCCACAATTATTACAGTAAAAAACTGTCTTTTCCTTTATCTTAGCCATCTTCTGTTATGCTTAATTGATCTAAATTCTATTTTTCAAATTTAGTGTCAACGAAGGTAATGAAAATTTACTTTTCGATTTAGAAATTTAGAATTTACAAAAAGACTTCGTTATAAAGGATTCTTGTGGGTGCTAAAAATTAAAAAGGATATTATTTTTAACCAAAGTTTATGAGGTTATTTTGTTGTATAACAATATTTTGAAATATAGAGTAATCAGTATTGAATCCATGGATAATTTAGTACATTTGTCTGTTAATAAAAGTACAAAAAATTGGGTGAAATAATAGTTACAGGCGCGGCGGGGTTTATAGCTTCGGCATTGGCTAGTGATTTATCTAGAGAAGGAAAATCATTGGTTTTAGTAGATGATTTTTCAATTCGTTCTAAGCAAAAGAATTTTCAAAATTTAAAGGAAGCTACTTTTGTCCAAAGGGCTGATTTTTTCAATTGGTTGTCTCAAAAAGATGCCAGTGAAATTGAATTAATTATCCATTTAGGAGCAAGAACAGATACTGCAGAGCAATCAGTAACATTATTTGAGGAATTAAATATTTCTTATTCACAGCGTGTGTGGAATTATTGTAGCGATTATGAAATACCATTGATCTACGCATCTTCAGCAGCTACTTATGGTGATGGAAAACTCGGTTTTGAAGATTCTCATGAACTCATCTCATCATTAAAACCCTTAAATCCTTATGGAGATTCTAAAAACCTATTTGATATTTGGGCTTTAGAGCAAGAAAAAACACCTCCATTTTGGGCAGGTTTAAAGTTTTTTAATGTGTATGGACCCAATGAATATCATAAAGGTAGAATGGCTTCAGTGATATTCCATGCGTTTAATCAGATTAAAGAAACAGGAAAAATGAAGCTTTTCCGATCTCATAATGCCAATTTTGAAGATGGGCAACAATTGAGAGATTTTATTTACGTGAAAGATATCGTTCATGTAATTAATTTCTTGAAAGAAAATGGAAAAACAGCGTATTCTGGAATATATAATTTAGGAACAGGGAAAGCAGATAGCTTTTATCATTTAGTTAAATATACATTTGAGGCACTAGATTTACCCGAGGTAATAGAGTATATCGATATCCCCGAGGATATTCGTGAAAACTATCAGTACTTTACAGAAGCCAATATGAAAAAATTGGTTAATATTGGGTATAAAAGACCTTTTACCAGCCTTGAAGAAGGAGTTAAGGATTATGTGAAGCAATATTTGAATAAAAATAGTTATTTTTAACAAATGAAAAAAATAGGTAGAATATTAGTGTTAGTAGCCCTACTGATTATTTCTTATTTGATTTACCAAGAATATCAACGAAGAAATATGTCACAAGGTCTCTTAGTGTCTATTTCCGATGAGATTGATCAAGATTATTATAACAATGAATTAGTCTTGGAATATTATCATTTGGCAGATCAATTAAATGGTAGAATACGCAAGGCTTGGCACAATCACTTAAAAGATATTCGAGATCAAAAGGAAAACGACCCTGACTTTATCAATTCACAAGTGTCATTTAACAATGAACATAGGATTTATAAAACAATCGAAAAGAAACTGATTTTTTCAAAAAATGAGAAGCTAAAGGGTCGAACAAATCAGGATATTTTCACGCTAGAAAATTGTAAGCAATATCGTTTGAATAGCAGAAGCTGTAAACTCAATAATTGGATTTTATTTGAATATGGAGATACAGATGAAGCAATCAAAATAGTGCAGAAAAAACTCAGCAATCTGGGATATACACTTCCAGTTGATGGGATATTTTTATCAGAAACCGAAACCACTGTTAAAAGCTATCAGACCAAATATGGAATGGAGCCCAATGGTAAAATTGATTTACCCATATGGTTGCATTTATTTGGAATTGAAAGTAAAAAAGAAAAGCTATGAGCAAAGGTAAAGAAGAAAAGAAACCAGTAGAAGAAAGCAAAGCTCCAATCAGCAATGATCAAAAAATTGATGTAATAAAAGAGCTGATTTTTGGAAATAATATGCGCGAATACCAACAGGAATTCGAGGATGTGAATGTCAAAATAAAGGAAGCCGAGCAGCGCTTGAGCGATCAACTAAATCAATCTAAGGAAGAACTCTATGATTATATTGAAGAAATGAGAAAAGAATTCAATAATAAGATCGATGAGCTGCAAATGAACCTTAACCAAGAAGTTGATCGATTGGATGATCAAAAAATGGATCGCCAACTATTGGCAGATCAATTAGAGAAAATGGCGCGTAAGATTAAGGAGTAATCGAATCTGCTAGACATTAAAGAATTGAAAGAAGACGAACAAAAGTTTGAGCAACTCAAAAAGTTGCTACTTCATAATGAGCAAACTATTCTCGATGAACATCAAGAGGGGATAGCGGATTTACGTGCTCAATTGAAAAACTTTGAAGAAAATTTCCCTGTCAAATCCAAAGAACAAATGGAGGAATTGATGGCGGATTTTAAAAAGCGTTTTCCTGATGAATTTAAAAGTCTGATTACAAAATCCATTAAGAATCAAGTACGAGAATCTCAAGATGAAATGGTAGAGGCTTTGCATCCCATTATTGGTAAATTGATTAAAAAATTTATCAGAAAAGAGATAGAGAAAATCAGTGAAGACATAGACACACAAGTGAATACATTCTTTACTGTAGATGGATTAAAAAGGTGGTTTAATACGAAAATTAGAGGGGTTGACTATAGTAAGCAAATACTGCAAGATAAGGTCTCAGCACCTATTGTAAAACAAATTTTCTTATTAGATTCAGAATCAGCTATTTTACTAGGGTCTTACTCCACAGAAGATACCGTGGATGAAGATTTGGTTTCAGCAATGCTTTCCGCAATTACAGATTTTGTAGAAGATGCCTTGCAAACCGAAAAAGAGCATTTGGAATGGCTAGAGTACGAAACGCATAAATTGCACGTAAAGAGTATTGGAAAAGCAGATATTGCCTTTGTAATAGATGGTAACCCACATGCAGATTTTAAAAGTGAATTGGAAGATAAAATCTTTGAATTTGCTGAAAAAGGTTTTAAGGAAGACCTAACAGAAGAAGAGTTTGGCAAAGTATTGGCTAAATTCTTTGACAAATTTACCCACAAAAAATAAATGATAAAAAAGAAGGTCGTTATATTAGGGCATTTCGGAGTAGGAAAAACTTCTCTTACAAATCGATATGTACATAAACTTTTCTCAGATAAGTATCTGACGACTATTGGTGTAACTATATATAAAAAAGTAGTTGAACTGAATGCTAGTGACTCCATACAAATGATCCTTTGGGATATTGCTGGAGAACAAGATATGAGTCTGATTAATCATAAATACCTCAAGGGGGCGCATGCTTTTGTGTATGTTGTTGATCTTACAAGAGAAGAAACATTTGTAGCTCTAGAAGAAGATTTGATTAAATTGAAGACACACCTTTCAGATATTCCTTATGTTACCGTAGGTAATAAACTGGATTTGATTGATGAAAGCCTTGCTTTGTCTATCAAAGATACCTATCAATTAGATTTTCTTAGTAGTGCCAAAACTGGGAAAAACGTTGATAATTTTTTCTTTAAAATCTCAAAAGATTTACATGAAGAAGTTAAATGAACTGAAGTTTAAATATACGAGTAATAGTACTCAGATTATTATTTTTGATAAAAATCAAATAATAAAAGAGTCTTGTCATACCATTTTTCCTGTAGAAATCGGTGTGCATCTTTCAGTTCCATTTCCTTTCTTAGAGCCTTACACAGAAGAATTAATTGAAGAAGGAATTTCAGAAAAACTCGATTGCGTTACCATAGAGTTAGTTGGAAAACGTTTGCATTTAGATTTTACTATTGATCAACAAAGTGATCAATACATTATTTTCTTGGAAAATCATACCATCACTTATCAGGCGAGAGAGATTATCCAACAAAAAAGAAACGAATACTTTATCTATAGTGAGCACCTTGAGCAGATGCAAAAAGAAAAGGATTTGTTTTTTCAGAAAATTAATCACGAAATAAGAAACCCTCTCCAAAATTCTCTTTTAATGCTTGAGAGAATGAAAGAGGATCATTTGGTTGCAGATAAAAGACTACTTCATACTTTGATAAACAATATTGAATCTGCGGCATATATTGCCGAAGATATTCTAGAAATTGCAAAGCTCAAACGAGGGCATGTAAATATTCGTAATAAAACGAATAAACTTGTTGAGGTTTTGAGTGAAATAGAAGAAAAGCATCGATATAGATTGGAGATCAATAATAACAAAATCGTATTAGATTTAGATGTTAAATATCATCATTGCTATTATTTGTTTGATAAATTGAGAATTAATCAAATATTTGATAATCTGATTATTAATGCAAATAAATTCACCCAAAATGGTACAATTACCTTCGGGGTTGAAAATCATGTGGATTTAGGAGCATTTTATAAATTTTCATTCTATGTAAAAGATACGGGTGTAGGAATGACTCAAAATCAAGCAGACCAAATATTCGATGATTTTGTTCAGGTGGCTAATGAGCAAGCTCAAAAAGGTTTTGGTTTAGGCTTGGCAATTGTAAAGCAGTATGTAAAGCTCTATAGTGGTAAAATAAAGGCTTTTAGTGAGAAAACCATCGGAACTATTATTCGATTTGATCTTACCTTTGAGAAAAGCTCAGAAAGAGATCGTCTTATTGAAAATCATCAATTAACTGCAGAAGGTGTTAAAATATTATTGGTGGATGATGATCCAATAAGTTTATTGCTATTGAAAGCTGGATTTGTAAAGCAAAAATCTCATATAGACACCGCTAGGACTGTAGGAGAAGCTATTGATAAATTAAAAATAAATTCCTATGATTTTGTCATTACAGATTATAATCTAAATGAAGAATATACGGCTTATGACATTAAAAATAAGGTAGGTACAAAAGATTCAGGAAATGTAATGAAATGGATTATTCTATCAGGTGATAGTATAAAAGAAGAAGAATTTAAGGAGCGAGGATTCCATGCGGCAATTCAAAAACCCGCAAACCTCAACAAAATCCTCAAAGTCATTAACCGCCTACAAAGTTGTGAATAATAAAAAAAGCCCTAAAATCAAATGATTTTAGGGCTTTTTGATACCTAAGTGAAAAATAATAAAAAGGTTGAGTTCAAAAAAACAACCATTAACAACTCAAAACTATGGAAACATCTTGTGAAGATTGCTGCTAATGATCGATTGTCACGGTTTTTGTCCAATGCTTATTTTTCTTGTAATCCAGCTCTTTTTAGCAATGCTACACTAGATGGTTCTTGACCTCTAAACCTTTTGTAGAGTGTCATTGGAGGTTCTGTACCACCTTTTTCAAGAATATTTTCTTTAAACAATTGAGAAACGTCTTTATTAAATATTCCTTTTTCTTTGAAAAATTCAAAAGCATCGGCATCCAAAACTTCTGCCCATTTATAGGAATAATATCCAGATGAATACCCTCCTTGGAAAATATGTGAAAAAGCAGTGCTCATTAGTGTTTTAGAATTATAAGGATACAACTGTGTAGAAGAGAAAGCTTCTTTTTCTATTTCCTCAACCGTTTTATTTTCAGGTTTTAAGAAATGCCAAGTCATATCTAAGAATCCGAAACTTAATTGCCTAACAGTTTTCATTCCTTCCATAAAGGTAGCAGATTCTTTAATTTTTTCTACTAGATCAAAAGGAATTGGTTCTTTTGTTTGATAATGAAAAGCTATTTTATCGAGCATTTCCTTTTCATAACACCAGTTTTCTAGCATTTGAGAGGGAAGTTCTACAAAATCCCAAAATACATTGGTTCCAGATAAACTTGGGTACTCAGTATTAGCAAGCATCCCATGGAGGGCATGTCCAAATTCGTGAAAGAGTGTTGTAAACTCATTGAAGGTTAATAAAGAAGGTGTTTCACCAGTAGGCGGGGTGAAATTACACACAATAGACACGTGAGGTCTTGAGTTCTCACCGTTCTTTTTCCATTGATTTTTATATGAAGTCATCCATGCTCCTTGTCTTTTTCCAGGTCTTGGGAAATAATCTGTGTAAAACACAGAAACGAATTCCCCATCTTTGTTAAAAACCTCATAAGCATTCACGTCTTGATGATAAGTAGTTATATTTTCTTGGAGTTCAAATTTTAGATCAAAAAGTGTTTCTGCTAAGTAAAACATTCCTTTTTCACATTGTTCGAGTGGTAAAAAAGGCTTTAGGGCTTCTTCATCAAAATCAAATTTTTCTTGTTTGAGTTTTTCAGTATAATAAGCACCATCCCAAGACTGAAAATCTTTTATTCCATCTGTTTTCTCAGCAAAAGATTGCAATTCTTTAAATTCCTTATTTGCAAATGGCATTGATTTAGATTTTAAATCATCTAAGAAATTCATTACGTTTTCTGGCGTCTCAGCCATGCGTTCCTCTAAAACAAAGTGTGCATGAGATTCGTAGCCTAGTAATTCAGCTCTTTTATGTCTGAGGGAAACGATTTTTTGAATATGTTTTCTGTTGTCAAATTCATTGTCTCCAAAAGCCCTTTGTCCAAAGGCTAAAGCAAGTTTTTTTCTAAGATCTCTGTTATTCGCATACGTCATAAAAGGAATATACGAGGGGTAATCTAAGGTAATTAACCATTGATCTTTTTTACCTTTTTGCTCTGCCATCATTTTTGCTGTGGCAATCGCTTGTTTTGGTAATCCATCAAGATCATTTTCATGATCTATCCAAAGTTCAAAGGCATTGCTAGATGCTAAAACATTTTCTCCAAAAGTGAGTTTTGTTTTTGCCAGTTCTTTATCTATCGTTCTAAGCTGTTCTTTGTCGCTCTCATTCAATAATGCCCCATTTCTTACAAAAGATTTGTAACGCTGGTTTAGTAAAGTCTTTTTTTCTTCGCAAAGTTCCTTTTGATTCGTGTTTTCAAAGACTATTTTTATTCTTCCAAATAGTTTTTCGCTTAAATTAATATCATTGCCAAAATCTGTGAGAAGAGGAGATATTTCTTGAGCTATTTTCTGAATTTCCTCATTTGTTTCGGCACTATTTAGGTTGAAGAAAATAGACGAAATTCTGTCTAATTGCATTCCTGCAAATTCTAAAGCTTCTATGGTGTTTTCAAAAGTAGGAGCTTCCTCATTATTTTCAATGAATTTAATGTCTGCTTTTGCTGCCTTTATTGCTTCATGAAAAGCAGGAATAAAATGTTCATTTTTAATTAAATCAAATGCAGGGGTATCATGAAGAGTCTGCGTTTTATGTAATAATGGATTATTCATGGTTGTTTGCTTAAAATTCTAGTTCAATTTCTACTGGGCAATGATCGCTGTGTACGACTTCTGTTCTTATTTTTGCTTCTTTAAGGTGATTTACAAGTGTGTTTGCTACCATCCAATAATCAATTCGCCAGCCTTTGTTTCTTGATCGGGCAGCCATTCTATAAGTCCACCAAGAGTAAGCATCCAAGGTATCAGGATTTAGATATCGGAAACTATCGATCATTTTAGTTTTCTCCATAAAAGTGCTCACCCACTCCCGTTCTTCAGGAAGAAAACCTGAAGTCTTTTTATTGGTTTTTGGGTTATGAATATCTATTTCGGTATGACAGATATTAAAATCTCCACCTATTAATAAATTTGGAACATCTTTTAAAAGTTCTTGAATATATTGTAGGAAAAGATCCAAGAATCTCATTTTAAAGGTCTGCCTTTCTGCTCCACTACTCCCAGAGGGAATATAAACGCTCATTACTGAAAAATGCTCATAATCTGCACGAATAATTCTTCCTTCAAAATCTATTTCTGGAATCCCGCTTCCATATTCCACATGTTTTGGGATTTCTTTAGAGCAGATTGCCACACCACTATAGCCTTTCTTTTGAGCGGAATGACTGTACACATGATATCCTAGTTTTTCAAGATCTTCTTTTGGTATTTGTTCATCTTGTGCTTTAGTTTCTTGAATACAAAAAACATTTGGTTGGTCTTCATCAAGCCAATCAATAAGACCTTTTTTTACGGCAGCTCGAATTCCGTTGAGATTGTAGGAGCTTATTTTAAATCTTCCCATAAGTCGTATTCTTCAAAGTGAATGGTTTGTTTAAAAAATATTTTAGCACTTTCTTCAAAGCTTTTTGTATAGAGTGAAACATAAAAATGAGAACTTTCATGTTCTTGATCTGCTAAAATATCTCTTTCTTCTAAGTGTCTTTTTACTTCATGTGCCACTATTTGTGGAGAGTCTATTATTTCTTTTTCATAATGATAATAGCCCGCAATTTCATCATGAATTAATGGGTAATGCGTACAACCTAAAATGATTGTATCAGTATTTTTTAAGTTTTCATCACTTAAATACTCCTCAATAATTGCATTAGATACATTTTTGGAAGCAAAATTCTCCTCAATCATTTGTGCAAAAAGAGGAGTCGCTTTCTCATAACATAAATGTTGCGGAGTTAATTTTTTGATATAATTTGAATAAATCTTGGATCCAATAGTGGCTTTTGTTCCTAAGATTCCGATATTTTTTTGTGAAGAATTTTTAAGGCTCATTACCACAGGTTCAATAACAGAAATAATCGGTAATTGATTTCCATAGAGTTTTTTTAGCGGTTCAAACACTACAG
The DNA here is from genome assembly GCA_025210805.1 of Flavobacteriales bacterium. Taxonomy (NCBI): domain Bacteria; kingdom Pseudomonadati; phylum Bacteroidota; class Flavobacteriia; order Flavobacteriales; species Flavobacteriales bacterium. The sequence continues at coordinate 88,308 of JAOAQX010000003.1, read as the reverse complement.
AAGATGCAGAATTACAAGCAATGATGATTGCTTTACAATCTTTGGAAATCAAAAATTCTGTAATTTTTTTCGAATAAGCCAAAATAGCCGCACCAGATTTTTCGCCATAAGGCAAGTGAGCAGTATCTCCAAAATAAATAAAATGCTCTTGGGGCATGAGGTCTTGAATTGCCTTAGCAACTGTGAGTCCTCCAATACCAGAGTCAAATATCCCAATGGGTTTATTTTTCATATAAAATGATGGGTTCAATTAAGTATCAAAGATGAGAAAAAAAGCTAAACCAGTGAGTGATTTGTTTTGATTTTCTTATGCTTTCCCACTCAGATCATAGAGGAAATGTACATGGGAATGGTTTTGTCAAAATACGCAAAGAAAGATTTTTTGTATCTCATCGAAAAATAGAATGATTATTTAAAATTGTTACGTATATTTGATAATAAACGTAACAGAATGCAGAAGGTAATTATAATAGGTGCAGGCTTTTCTTCTCTATCTACAGCTTGTTACCTTGCTAAAGAGGGTTATCAGGTTACTGTGTTTGAAAAGCAAAACTATGTAGGCGGAAGAGCAAGGCAATTGAAAAAGGAAGGGTTCACCTTTGATATGGGACCTACTTTCTATTGGATGCCAGATGTATTTGATGCGTTTTTTGAAGATTTCGGACGAAGCACAAATGATTTTTATGAACTCAATAAGCTCGCAACAGCTTATCGAGTGATTTTTGAAAATGAAGAAGTTATAGACATTGAAGATCACTTAGATAAAATTGCCCAAAAATTTGAAGAAATTGAAAAGGGTAGTGGAGCGAAGCTTAAGAAATTTATTGCTAAAGCAAAAGAAAACTATGAATTAGCAATCCAGGATTTAGTATATCAACCTGGGGAAAATTTATTCGAAATTATCAATGGTAAAACGGCAACGAAATTACCTCTTTTTATTCAGACAATTGCCAAGCAAGTGTCTCAAGTGGTCCAAGATGAGAAATTAAGGATGATCTTACAATTTCCAATTCTTTTTTTAGGAGCCACGCCCAAAACAACGCCTAGTTTTTACAATTTTATGAACTATGCAGATTTTGGATTAGGAACTTGGTATCCTGAAGGAGGAATGTATGAAGTTGCTCAAGGAATGTACAGACTAGCAAAAGATTTAAACGTCAAGTTTATTTTAAATGCACAAGTCAATCAAATCCTTGAAAAAAAAGGAAAAGCCATTGGGATTTCATTAAAAGATGAAAGTGTTTTTTATGCAGATATTATCATTAGCGGAGCCGATTATCATTTTACGGAACAAATAATTCCTAAAAAATTTCGCCAGTATTCCGATGCTTATTGGAGAAATAAAACATTCGCACCTTCGGCTCTGTTATTTTATGTTGGTTTTAAAGCTAAATTGCCTAACTTAGAACATCATACTTTGTTTTTTGATACGGATTTTGACGAGCATATTCAGAGTATATATGGGAATCCATCTTGGCCAAAATCGCCTTTGTTTTACGCGAGTTTTCCTAGTATTTCAGATTCCACAGTAGCACCCGAAGGTAATGAAGCTGGTATTTTTCTTATTCCTTTAGCAACCCACCTAGATGGAGATGACGAAAGCACAAGAAAAACATATTTACATAAAATTTTAGCGAGGCTATCAAAACAAGTAGGAAGGGATTTAAAAGAAGAAATTCTTTTTTATGAATCTTTCTGTGTTAAAGAATTTAAAGAGGAATACTCCTCTTATGGCGGAAACGCTTATGGACTCGCAAATACACTTATGCAAACACATATTTTGCGACCAAAACTCAAAAGCAAAAAACTCAAGAACCTTTTCTTTACAGGGCAATTAACTGTACCTGGTCCTGGAGTTCCACCAGCGATAATCTCAGGAAAAGTTGTAGCAAGTTTAGTACAAAAATATCATCCAAATATAACCAACCATAAAATAGAGAACCATGAAAGAACTGTTTGACGAATCTTCATTAAAAATAAGTAAAATAGTTACCAATACCTATTCTACAAGTTTTTCTATGGCTAGTAGATTACTTTCTCCAAGAGTAAGAAAGGCAATTTATGCCATTTATGGTTTCGTTAGATATGCCGATGAAATTGTAGATAGTTTCGATGGTTTTCCACAAGCCGAAATGCTCCAAGAGTTTAGGGAAGAGTTTTACAGAGCACAAAAGAGAAAGATAAGTATCAATCCTGTGATACATGCTTTTGTAAAAGTCTATGATCAGTATCAATTAGATTTGGAAATGGTGAATGCTTTTCTAGATTCCATGGAAATGGATCTCTCTAAAAGTAATTACCAAAGCGTTTCGGCTTATAATACCTATATTTATGGTTCAGCCGATGTGGTGGGGCTAATGTGTTTGAAGGTATTTGTAAATGGGGATTCGGAGCAATATGAACGACTCAAAGAATCTTCCATGAAGTTGGGGTCGGCTTTTCAAAAAGTTAATTTTCTTAGAGATCTAAGAGATGATCAAGACCGATTAAACCGTTCTTATTTTCCTACGGTTAACTTTGATCAATTGAGCTCAGAGCAGAAAAACGAAATTATCGATGAGATAGAAGCTGATTTTACACATGCTTTTGAGGGAATTAAAAATCTACCTTTTGAAGCCAGATTAGGAGTCTACACCGCCTATAGATATTATAGAAAACTTCTGAGGAAAATAAAAAAAGTAGAAGCTTCTAGGATTTTGGAGGCAAGAATACGCGTATCGAATACCGATAAAGTAATTATTGCAAGTAAAGCTTTTTTAAGACACCAATTTAATTTGATATGAAGTATCTCATTTTAGTCTTCTATTTTGTAGTGTATAATAGCTTTTCTCAAGATTTTGTGAAAGAATTCCATCAGCTATCTTCTAAGGCAGAAGAGGAAGTGTATATCCTTAAATATCAAGGTAAATCTATATCTCACAAGGCATTTGTTCTATCATTAGAGATGAAAAAAGCTGAATATACCTGGCAACCTTGGAAAAAATGGGCTATTTTTATATCGGAGAAAAACAAGCTGGAATCTTTAATACAGCAAAATCCAGAAAATATTTATTTACGATATATCCGATTTTTGATTCAGCAAAAAGTCCCTAAAATCGTTGGTTATCGATCAAACCTAGAAGAAGATAAAGAGATGATTAGCCGTTTTCTTCAACAAGATAAGGAAAACGAATTGGCGAAATATTTTAAAATATAAACTTATGATTTGGCTTTTTATAGGAATAACATTAATTACTTTCTTGATCATGGAAGGTATAACATGGTTCACTCATAAATATGTGATGCATGGTTTTTTATGGTATCTGCATGAGGATCATCATCAGCCACAGTATCAAGGAGTGTTCGAAAAAAACGATTTATTCTTTGTTATTTTTGCTATACCCAGTATCTTATTGTTTTACTTTGGGCTAGAGCCCGAAATCAATTATCGTTTTTTTATTGGACTAGGAATTCTATTATATGGAATTGCTTATTTTTTAGTTCACGATATTATGATTCATGGGCGTTTCCCTTGGCTTAAACACACCACAAACAAATACTTTCAGGGTTTAAGAAAAGGACATAGAATGCATCACAAGCATATTGAAAAGGAGGATGGAGAATGCTTTGGGATGCTTATGGTCCCTTTTAAATATTTTAAGAAAAAGAAAGAATGAACCAATGGTTGTACTTATTGCTCAATATAGGATCATTTAGTATTCCTTTTTTATACTCTTTTCATCCCAGAATGCGGTTTATCCAAAACTGGAAAGCAATTCTGTGCTCCACAACAATAATTGCATTTATTTTTATTATTTGGGATGCAATTTTTGTTAAAATGGGTATTTGGGGATTTAATCAAGACTATCATTTGCCTTTGCATATTCTTGGTTTACCATTAGAAGAATGGCTGTTTTTCTTCTGTATTCCTTATGCCAGTTTGTTTATCTACTTTTCTCTAGAATATTATTTCCCAAAACTGATATTGTCTAAAAAAACGGTAGATATCGTTCATTTTCTTTTAGTAGCAGTAGGTTTATTTCTATTATTAAAAGGGTGGGATAAATGGTACACTAGAATTGACATGATATTTTTTATAATTTCTCTAATGATTACCAAGAGGTATTTAAACAGATTTTTACTCGCTTTTCTAGTGATTTTGATTCCCTTTTTTGTGGTAAATGGAATTCTTACAGGAACTGGTTTGCCAGAACCAGTAGTATGGTATCATTCTAAAGAATTTTTGGGAATGAGAATAGGAACGATCCCTTTTGAAGATGTCTTTTATGCTTTTTCTATGTTGTATTCTAATTTAGTTTTGTTTCATTATTTCAAAAAACGCTTTATATAAGAAATTGTGCCATTTGTGGTGTTGATTTACTTAGCGGTATTAAAATAACAAAATTAAATTTTCGTTTAACGGTCTTTAATCATCTTTTAAAGGATTCTTTTTGCTGTTTTTTGGTTCTGGTAGTGAAAATATTTGTTAAAACATTTATGTTTTAGTGTTTTAAAAATGAGTTGTTTGTATTTTTGGCATGCTGTTTGTTTTATAGCTGATGGGGAAACAAATAAACTTATCATGAAAACTGAGTTAACAATCATTAAGCTAAGAAAATTGGATGCTGAAAAAGTAAAATTTCAGCAAGTGAAGAAATTTTTGGGTAATTTTATTGGAATGCTTGTGCCTATTGTTAATATCAATATGGCACCAAACCTTTCTGAAATTTGGATCGCAGTGGAGAATGAACATGTACCCTTTTTAAAACAATTGCTTTCGAGCAGTTCATTCTTTAACGGATACGAAATTCAGCAACTCGAATTGAACAAAAGGAACATTCCATTTGTTGAACTCAATTTTTCGATGAATTAGGAGTCTTTCTCATAATAAGGTTAATTAATGCAAGAAGGTGTTTTAGAAATAAAACACCTTTTTGTTTGTGAAATATTTTGGGCTCTAAAAGATTCCCAAATTGAAGAATTCAAATTAACTTACCTTTTCAAAAAAGATATTTCAGTCGTCAATAATCGATTGAGATATTCCATTAAAAACCAAAAACCTTATCTTTGGTTTTCCTAAAATCCATGCTAATAGAATTTGATTATGATCAGAAAATTATTTGCGATAACAATTTTAACTTTTTTGAGCATTATACCAGTATTTGCCCAAGCAAATTTGTTTGAAAGTCAAGAAAAAAATTATCAAGCTCATATACCATTTAAACGATATGAGTTACCCAATGGTTTGAGTGTAATTATACATGAAAATTCCGCCTTTGGAAATCTTGTCCAAGTGGGTGTGCATTTTCACGCAGGAACGTCTAGCGATCCTGCAAATCTCAAGGGAATCGCTCAACAAACCTTTGAATCCATGAAACAAGGTTCAAAGAATTTTAATAAAAGGGAAATAGAAAGTACCCTTTTGCAAGTAGGAGGAAAATCTCATCATTACCAAACAAAAGATTATACTTCCTTTAATTCATTTGTCCCATCTCAAGCACTCGAAAATATTTTACAAATTGAAGCTGACAGGTGGAAAAATGCACAGAGTAAATTGGCGAAAAAGCCAATAGAAAACACTTCGTATTTACCTAAAGACTTTTACCCAAAAAATCACCCATATTTTTCGGAACCAAATAAAAGATTATACGCTGAATCTGAAATAAAAAAACACAAAGCAAGATGGTTTGGTGCCAATAATGCTGTGATTACAATAGTAGGAAATGTCTCGTATCAACAAGCATTAGGCTGGGTGGAATATTATTTTTCTGAACTTCCAAAAGGAACCCCTTATTTCAAGAGAAATCAAATACCGATGAGGTATATTGAGGATCAAATATTTATCACAAGTTCTAAAAATAAATACCAAAGTTTTACCGTACTAGCACCCACAGAAGATCAAGCCTCCGAAGATGCCTTGGCATTGGAAGGACTTGCTTATGTGTTGGTAGATTATGCAAAAAGCGATTTAAAAAATAGGGTATTGGATAAAGGATTTGCCTTTGAACTTGAAGTGAAAAGCGAAATTGATGAACTAGCAGGTGTTTTTGGAATCACTTTTAAAGTCAGTAAAAATCGATCTTTGAAAGTTCTCGAACCCATGTTTAAAGCAAGTATAATGAGTTTTCAGCAATATGGAACATCTTTAGAAGCATTGGAAGTATTCAAGAAAAACCATGGATTAGATCTCCTAAAAAACAAGGAAAGTATTCCTAGTATTTCGAAAGCTTTGGCAGAGGGATACCTGTTTTATAAAAATCCTAACCATTTGCAAGAGCGTTATGAAAAGTTGCAACATATCCGACCTTCACAAATAGATAATGCTGCAGAGAAATACCTACGAAAAGTCCTTTTTCATGTAGATTATGGAATAAATACTAAGGAAAACTGGAGTGGTGTTTCACGTTTTAGAAAGCCCAAAGCACTAAAAGTATACAATGCAAATGGAAACTACAAAAAGGACTGGAAAATAGAATCTTCAAAAATTGATAAAACCACGGCAATTCAGCTTCCTGAGATCGAAAACGAGTTTAAATACCCACTGTATCACAAAAAATGGAAAAATGGAGCAAAAATTATCGGTTCAACCAATAGAGCTTCTCAAGTAAATAGAATCGATATTTTGATTCCAGCGGGTAAAAAATTTGAACAAGAAAATAATTTTGGAGCAAGTGAAATACTCGCAAAAATGATTGCTGGTGGAAGTATTTCTTTAGATCGGATAGATTATGAAAATATTTTACAAACAGTGGGTGCAAAGCTAGAAATAAGTAGCGATTTTCATTTTATAAGATTCCGACTTGTGTGTCCTGAAAAAGCAACACAAACCGCTATAGAAACCCTGCTTCATTTACTTATACAGCCACATTTGACAGAGAAAAAACTCATTGATTTAAAGCAAGTAGTTCACTCTGCAGATGTATTGGATATTAATTCTCTAAAACAGTTTCATAGACAATATTTCGGAACTGATGGGATGATTGTTGCCTATACAGGGAGATTGCCATTTAAAGCTTATGCAAAGGCTTTTCGAGGACTAGAAAAATGGAATGAAAAGAATACACTCTTAACAAAGGTAGATCAAGATATTCCTGCAAAACTTGCCTTGAAGAAAGAAACACATGCGCTTGAAACCAGCTTATCCATTTTGAGACAGAATCAAATCATTTGTCCAAAAACTTTCGCAAAATACTTGCAAGTAAATGGGCTAGGTTATCAAGACTGGAAAGTGGAAGCTAGAGAAAATGATCTTGTTTTTACTAAGCTTTCGAAACCATCCAACAAAACACTGGATAAAAATGTAGAGGTTTTTAAAAACTTGTTTAATCAAAAACACTTAGCAACTGATTCTGTGTTAATTAATGCTGTGAAAAATCAGCAAGCATTTGATTTCATTACTTTAGATGAGAAACTCAGTCAGTTGAGTAAATATGGAATGCTCAACTGGAAAACAAAGCATTATAAAAACTGGAAAAAAACATTGGCGAAAGCCAAAGTAGCAGAAATTGCAGAAGTGTATCAAAAGAATATGCGCCCAGAAAGAATGAATTGGACAATTTCTTTGCCCTTCTTTGATCTAAATGAATTAGAGAAAATCAAAAAGAACTATCAAAATACTTTTCCTGCTTTTAAAACAATAAAAATTCCCAAAACCCCAAGGAAGCATAAGGTGAAAACTCCTTTTGAAATGGGGAAATATGGAAAAAAACACTATCCAGTATTTAAGGGAAAAAGTTTTGATATTGCCTATAAAAAAGCCAAAAAGAAGCTCAAAGGAACCCAATATAGAACCTTTATTTACAAAGGCAAGATTTATAAACTCTAATAATCTGCCAGAAAATATAGCTCAAATAGGAGGTAAATTAGTTTGAAAAACAAAATAATATCCCTAAATTTGCAGACTTGAAAAAATCTTTCTAATCATGAAACAAGGAATACATCCAGAGAACTACCGCATGGTTTGTGTAAAAGATATGTCTAATGGAGAGACATTCATTACCAAGTCTTGCGCTGATGCGAAAGAGACAATTGAAATTGATGGAGTTGAGTATCCACTACTAAAGATGGAAATCACTTCTGCATCACATCCATTCTACACAGGAAAATCTAAAGTGGTTGATACTGCAGGTAGAATCGATAAGTTCAAGAGTCGATACGCAAAGTTTAAGAAGTAATTTGTTAAAAAGAAAAAACAAAAGTTATGAACAACTACGAAACTGTTTTCATTCTGAATCCCGTTTTGTCTGAAGAACAGGCAAAGGAAACAGTAAGTAAGTTTACAGGTCTTTTGGAATCCAACGGAGCCGAAATTGTAAACTTAGAGAGTTGGGGGCTTAGAAAATTAGCTTACCCGATCCAAAAAAAGAGTACAGGATTTTACCACTTGGTAGAGTTCAAGGTAGATCCAGCATTTATCTCAAAATTCGAAGTAGAATTCAAACGTGATGAGCGCATCATGAGATTTCTTACTGTGAAGCAAGATAAGTATGCACAAGCCTACTCACAACAAAGAAGAGATAAATTATCAAACGCTAAAAAATCTTAATTATGGCTCAAGGAGATGTAAGATACCTTACGCCGTTGGCAATTGATACGGGTAAGAGAAAAAAATACTGTCGTTTTAAAAGATCAGGAATTAAGTATGTGGATTATAAAGATCCAGATTTCTTATTGAAGTTCTTAAACGAGCAAGGTAAAATCCTTCCAAGAAGACTTACAGGTACTTCTTTGAAGTTTCAGAGAAAAGTTGCTAAGGCTGTAAAAAGAGCACGTCAAATCGCTCTATTACCTTATTTAACAGATTTATTGAAGTAAAAAACTAGAACGTTATGGAAATTATTTTGATAAAAGACGTAGCGAATCTAGGATTTGCTGACGATATCGTAAACGTAAAGAACGGTTACGGAAGAAACTTTCTAATTCCTCAAGGATTTGCAAAATTAGCTACTCCTAGTGCAAAAAAACAATTGGATGAAACTTTGAAGCAAAGAGCTTTTAAAGAACAAAAAATTGTTGCTGATGCTAAAGAAGTTGCTGAGAAAATCAAAGGATTGGAAGTAAAATTAACTGCCAAAGTAGCAAAAGGATCAAACAAACTTTTCGGATCTATTACAAATATTGATCTTGAGAAATTTTTATCAAACAATGGAATATCACTTGAGAAAAAGTTTATCTCTATCGTTGGTGGATCTATCAAAGCTCTTGGAAAATACACTGTAAAATACAGATGTCACCGTGAAGTGATTGTAGAATCTGCAGTAGAAATAGTAGCTGAAGCTGAATAATTATTCAGAAAGCACAATCATATTAAAAGCCTGATAGCAATTTTGTTATCAGGCTTTTTTTTTGTGTGAGTTTTGATGTTTTCGTGTATTGATTAAAAAATCTTCGCAATGAAATTTAATACATTAATAATCAACGGTATATTATTTTTAGTTCTCTTATAAAAAGCCCAATAATTAGGCTTTATTTCCATTAAGTATCAGATATCCATAAAAATGTCTTAGAAATCAACTAAATTTGTTGTTTCTGATTAAAAACTAACATTGCGAAAGCATAAACTTATAGAGATTATGAGTCAAGAAATAAACATGGAATCTGTACTAAAGGCACTAGGTTTGAAGGACAAAAATGATGGAACTTCAACAGGAAAAAACTTTAGTAACGAATCAAAAGAATACATAAAATCATATTCACCAGTAGATGGTAAATTAATCGGGGAGGTATCGGTAACTACCGCTGCTGAATACGAAAATGTAATCCAATCTACCCAAGAAGCTTTTAAATCTTGGAGAATGATGCCCGCACCAAAACGTGGAGAAATTGTACGTCAGTTTGGTGAAAAACTAAGAAAATATAAGGAACCTTTAGGGAAATTGGTTTCTTATGAAATGGGAAAATCTTACCAAGAAGGTTTAGGTGAAGTACAAGAGATGATTGATATCTGTGATTTTGCTACAGGACTTTCACGTCAGCTAAACGGTATCACAATCCATTCTGAAAGACCTATGCACCGTATGTATGACCAATATCATCCACTAGGAACAGTAGGAATCATTTCTGCTTTTAACTTCCCAGTTGCTGTTTGGGCTTGGAATACCGCTTTGGCTTGGATTTGTGGAGACGTTTGTGTTTGGAAGCCTTCAGAAAAAGCACCACTTTGTGGAGTTGCTTGTCAGAATATTTTCAATGAAGTATTGGAAGATAATAATCTGCCAGAAGGAATTTCATGTTTGGTAAATGGAGACTACAAAGTAGGAGAAATGATGACAAGCGATAAGCGTGTGCCATTAGTTTCTGCTACAGGATCTACGAGAATGGGACGTGCAGTAGGACAGGAAGTTGCAAAACGTTTTGGTAAAACCATTTTAGAACTTGGAGGAAACAATGCAATCATTGTAACACCAGATGCAGATCTTGAAATGACTATTGTAGGAGCTGTTTTTGGAGCTGTAGGAACAGCAGGACAACGTTGTACTTCTACACGTAGATTAATCATTCATGAATCAATTTTTGACAATGTAATCGAGAAAATGAAAGGAGCCTATAAACAATTGAAAATAGGAAATCCTTTGGATGAGAACAATCACGTAGGACCACTTATTGATGAGGCTGCGGTAGAAATGTATAATAATGCCATTGCAAAAGCAAAAGCCGAAGGTGGAAAAGTAATTGTAGATGGAGGAGTACTTGAAGGAAACGGATACGAAAGTGGATGTTATGTACAGCCTGCAATCATTGAAGCTAAAAACGAATTCCAGATTGTTCAAGACGAAACATTTGCCCCAATTCTTTATGTAATGAAATACTCAGAACTAGAAGAAGCAATTGCTATGCAAAATGACGTACCACAAGGATTGTCATCAGCGATTATGACAAACAATCTAAGAGAAGCGGAAAACTTCCTTTCTCACCAAGGATCAGATTGTGGAATTGCCAATGTAAATATCGGTACTTCAGGTGCAGAGATTGGAGGTGCCTTTGGAGGTGAAAAAGAAACAGGTGGAGGACGTGAGTCTGGATCAGATGCATGGAAAGCATATATGAGAAGACAAACAAATACGATTAACTACTCTACAGAATTACCACTTGCTCAAGGAATCAAATTCGATTTCTAAAAAGTAGTAAATCTTCAATAAAAAATAAGCCAAACACATCAATGTGTTTGGCTTTTTCTATTTTTACAAATCTTTCTACTTCTTTTTTCTAGCGCTTGATTCCTTTTTAGGTACAGGATCATAACCATGCCCACCCCAAGGGTGACAAGAAGAAATTCGCTTGATACCAAGATACAATCCCTTAAAAAGTCCCCACTCCTTTAAGGCATCAACCATGTATGAAGAACAAGTAGGATTATATCTACACGCCGAAGGAAAAATGGGAGAAATCATATATTGATATATTTTTACCAATACCAATACAGGAAAAATCAAAATACGGTTGATTATTTTCATGATACAAAGATGCTCATATTTTTCGGTTTGATAAGAAACAAAACACCCAAACAAAATCTATGTGCTTCTGATTTTTTGACTTAAATTTGCGAATCGCAAAAAGACGCAGATATGAAAATTGGTTATAATTGGCTTTCGCAATATATCGATATACAAATGCCTATCGATAAAATAGGTGAAATACTTACAGATATAGGATTAGAGGTTGAAGGAATCGAACAAATGGGAGGTTCTCAAACAGACTTTAGTAAAGTACTGGTAGGTGAAGTGGTCTCTTGTTCTCAGCACCCTAATGCTGATAAACTCAAGTGCTGTAAAGTACATGTGGGAGCAGAAGAACAATTATCTATTGTATGTGGTGCGCCTAATGTTGCCGAAGGACAAAAAGTAATGGTTGCCGTTCATGGTGCCGTTTTAATGCCAACGGGAGCCGAAAAACCTTTTAAAATCAAGAAAGGAAAAATAAGAGGAGAAGCTTCTCAAGGAATGATCTGTGCCTTAGATGAATTAGGTTTTGGAAACGATCATTCGGGAATTCATATCCTAGATTCCGATGCTGTAATTGGAGATTCTGTAAAAGCTTACCTTGACATTGATGAGGATGCCACAATCGAGATTGGGCTTACGCCAAACAGAGCCGATGCAATGTCTCATTTGGGTGTAGCACGAGATTTAAAAGCGTATTGCGAGTTGCACCAGATTCCATATACTTGGAAAGCAGAACATCTAGAGCCTATCCAAAATGAATTAGAAAAATTTCCGATAGAAGTACAATCCGACAAATGTTTCCGTTATGCGGGTCTTGTTGTAAAAAATGTACAGGTAGCGGCTTCACCAGAATGGCTAGTGAAAGCTTTAGCTTCTATTGGGATTAGTACAACCAATAATTTGGTGGATATTAGCAACTATGTCATGCATCACATTGGGCAACCTTTGCACTTTTTTGATGCCGATAAAATTGCTGGAGACAAAATAATTGTTCGTCAAGCAAAAGCAGGAGAAAAACTACTTACGCTTGATGAAAGAGAAATAGAATTAGTAGAAGAGGATTTAGTAATTTGCGATGAGCAAGATGCTATGTGTATAGCAGGAGTTATGGGTGGTATTCATTCTTCGGTTTCCGATTCTACTTCTTCTGTTTTTATAGAATCAGCCTATTTTGAGCCTGTTTCTGTAAGAAAATCAGCAAAAAGACACACATTCCATACCGATGCATCTTTTAGATTCGAAAGAGGAATCGATTTTAAAACCACACTAGATGGTGTGAGCTGGGCAGTAGAGCTTATTCAAGAAGTTTGTCCAGAAGCCGAAGTAATCAATAATCTTGAAGATATCGTTACTCAAGAAGTAAACGATTTCCAATTTGAGTTTTCATTGGATTATTGCCGAAAAATTATAGGGAAAAACCTAGCAAAAGAACAAATATTAGCCGCCTTGAAAGCATTAGATATCAAGGCAATTAAAAAGACAGAAGACCTTTATGAATTGAGTGTTCCAAGTTATCGAAATGACGTAACACGCCCAATTGATGTGGTTGAAGATGTACTAAGACTCGTTGGTTATAATTCTATTGAACTTCCTAGTCGTTTTCAAGTTTCATTGGAGATAGAAAATGGAGTAGATGAACATAAATTATACAACGATATAGCCAATTCTTTGGTAGCTGTGGGATACCACGAAGCCATGAATAATTCTCTTACAAAACAATCTTATAAAGGATTGATGGACGAATATAAAGCTGAGCAAGCTGTAGATATTCTCAATCCATTATCTCAAGATTTGGGAATATTAAGACAATCTATGCTCATGCCTTTGTTGGAAAATATTGCTTATAATTTTAATCATAAAAATGATTCTATTAAGCTTTTTGAGTTTGGAAAGACTTATGCCCAATACAATGGAAACTATGCTGAAAGTAAAATTCTAGCATTTGCATTAAGTGGGAATTATCGTACTCAGTCTTGGAATGAAGATAAAGAGAAGACACAATTTTTCCAATTAAAATCAGCGATTGAACTTGTGTTGGCGAAAACGGGATTAGCAGGGAAACTCAAGCAAAAAGAGCTCAAACATTCTGCAGCATTAGATGGAATTATCCTCAAATATAAAAAGACCAATATTGCTTCCATAATGATCGTGAACCCAAAAGTTGCTAAAGCTTGTGGACTCAAAAAAGAAGCTTTTTATGGAGAAATCTATTGGGATAATTTGGTGAAAATTATTGATGGGAAAATAGAATATGAAGCCGTAAGTAAATATCCAAATGTAAAGCGAGATCTAGCATTAGTGATGGATGAACAAGTGTCTTTTGGAGAAATCAAGTCTCTTGCGCTAGAGGTAGAAAAAAATATTCTTACTGAGGTGGAAATATTTGATGTTTACCGAGGTGAAAAATTAGAAACAGGAAAAAAATCTTATGCCATTAGTTTTACCTTCTTAGATAAAAACAAAACGCTGGTAGATAAGGTAGTAGATAAAGCCATTCTGAAAATTTATAGCCAATTACAAAAGAAATTTGGACTAGAACTAAGAGATGGAGAGTTAAAGGCTTAAAACTTAGCAGAGAGAATTGTAAAATTTTTCTAAGATTTTATAAATTAGACGAGTTGAAAAACAATTCTTTGACTAAATTTGCATTCAAAATACTAAAACATGTCAATATACGAACTATATAGCAGTGGGGCACACAAGAGAAACCTTGGACATTTTGCCAATATTGTGGCTTTGGCTGTAGCCGATAACGTAATCACCGAAGATGAGCAAATTCTGCTTATTCGAATGAAGAAAAGATTGGGAATCAAAGATTCTGAATACAGAGAAATCCTTGAGAATCCTAAAAAATACCCAATTAATCCACCCGTGGATTATGATGGAAGAATAGAACGTTTATACAATCTTACTCGTATGATAGTAGCGGATAGTGATATTAGCGATAAGCAAGTAAGTATGCTACACAGAATCGTAATAGGACTAGGTTTCCCTATCGAAAGAGAAGAGAAAATAGTAGAAGCAGCCTTTTTCTTAGTAGAAAAGCACTTAGAACTTGATGATTTTATTGATGCAATCAAAAAGGTGAAGTAATATTTCCCTTTTCTTATAATGTAGAACCTGCTTTCATGAATATTGAGAGCGGGTTTTTTTGTGATTTTTTTAAAAATTATGGATGGTGCTAAGTAGAAAATAAAAATTCATATAAATCTATATGGTAAACTTAAATATGATAGATACGATAGGGAGCGGTATTAAGCGAATGTTTATTATACAGAAAAACAAGTATTTTCCTTTACCTGATTATGATATTTTAAGTAGTCAAGTACAAGTGAAAATTACAGGTAAAGTACTAGATATAAAATATGCCCGTAAGATTGCACAGATGCCTGATTTAACTTTGAATGACATTACTCTATTAGATAAAGTTTCAAAGCAAAAATCACTAACTGATTCTGAAATTACGTTTTTGAGATCTAAAAAATTGATTGAAGGCAGAAAACCTAATTTTCATATTTCATCAAAAGTCGCAAAGGTATCAGGTGAGAAGGCTAAGTATATTAAACAGAAAGGTTTTGATGATGAGTATTACGAAAAACTAATTATTGAATATTTAAAAAAATTCACAACAGCGACCAGCAGCGACTTTAAAAAGCTATTAAGTGACAAATTTCCCGATATTTTAAGTGATAAACAAAAGGAAGAAAAAAGAAGAAATATGCTTCAAAAACTTAAACGCAATAAGCTCATTGAATTATCTTTTGACCGAAGATGGAAACTCGTTTAATTAAACGACATTTAAACGATATTTAAACGAAAATGAGATAAAAAACATTTACAAAACCTTGTAAAAGAGGGATTAAATAGTGCGTTTAGATAAAGTTTAGAAAATATCTACTATATTTTAAAAAAAACATTTTTAAAATATTATATCAAATCAAAAAGGTATCATTCACAAGCGAATGGTGCATACAGTGTTTTGAGTGATTAACAATCATAATGCAAAACAGCTAATAGAAAAAGATAATCCAATAATAAATGATATTTTTGTTAGACCAACGATAAAAAAACGCTTATGTTCACTGCAAAAGTTGGAAATAAAACTTTCCAGATCAATAAAAACCTTGACCAAAGTATGAGTCTCAATGATCAAGAGATCAATTGGGATCTTGTAAAAACGGGAAAAACAGGTTTTCATATTCTTAAAGACAATCAGTCCTATCTTGTGGATATTGTATCCATAAATAAAGAAGATAAAACAACTAATATCCGTGTAAATGGAACGGATTATCAGATTTCTATGAAAGATAAAATGGATCTTTTGTTAGAAAGTATGGGAATGAGTTCTATGGCAACCAAGAAAATTAAGAATTTCCAAGCGCAAATGCCTGGGCTTATCTTGGATCTTAAAGTCGAAATAGGACAAGAAGTAAAGGAAGGAGATCCTTTATTGGTTCTTGAAGCCATGAAAATGGAAAATGTATTGAAAAGCCCTGCTGATTTGACCATCAAAAATATTTTGGTTAATCAAGGAGATGCTGTAGAAAAAAAGCAAGTATTAATAGAATTCGCATAAGTCTATGAAAGATAAAATTAAAATATTACACGAGAAAAAAGCCGAAGCACTTCTTGGTGGAGGTGAAAAAAGAATAGAGTCTCAGCACAAAAAAGGTAAACTTACAGCAAGAGAAAGAATCATGCTTTTGTTTGATGAAGGTACTTTTGAAGAAATAGGAATGCTAGTAACACACCGTTCAACAAATTTTGGGTTGGATAAACAAAAGACTCTTGGAGATGGAGTTGTTACAGGTTATGGATATATCAACGGAAGATTGATTTACGCTTTTGCACAAGATTTCACAGTTTTGGGAGGATCTTTAGCAGAAGCACATGCCGAAAAGATTTGTAAAATAATGGATTTGGCAATGAAAAACGGAGCACCAGTTATTGGACTAAATGACTCGGGAGGAGCCAGAATCCAAGAAGGAGTTGTATCTCTTGGAGGTTATGCTGATATCTTCTTTAGAAATACACAAGCCAGTGGAGTGATTCCTCAAATTTCATTAATTATGGGGCCTTGTGCAGGTGGAGCAGTTTACTCTCCCGCACTTACAGATTTTATCATGATGGTGGAAGATTCTTCTTATATGTTCGTTACGGGGCCCAATGTTGTTAAAACCGTTACCCACGAAGAAGTAACTAGTGAAGAGCTAGGTGGAGCTTCTACACATTCTTCAAAGTCTGGAGTAGCCCATTTTACAGCTTCTAACGAGGTAGAGGCAATTTCGAAATTGAAAGAACTTCTTGCATTTATGCCTCAAAACTGTGAAGAAGATGCTCCAAGTTTAGACTATGAAGTAGCAGACGAAACAAGAACTAAGCTCGATAATATTATCCCAGATAATCCAAATTTACCTTATGATATCAAGGAAGTAATTGAAGAGGTTGCAGATGCGGATTCTTTCTTTGAAGTACATAAAGATTATGCAGAGAATATCGTTGTAGGATTTGCTCGTTTGGGAGGAAAAAGTCTTGGAATTGTAGCGAATCAACCTGCATATTTAGCAGGAGTTCTGAATATTGAAGCCTCTGTAAAAGCCGCACGTTTTGTGCGTTTTTGTGATGCTTTTAATATTCCATTATTAGTTTTTGAAGATGTACCAGGGTTCTTGCCAGGGACAGACCAAGAATGGAATGGGATTATTAATCATGGAGCGAAATTACTTTATGCATTCTCAGAAGCAACAGTGCCAAGAATTACGGTAATTACCCGTAAAGCTTACGGTGGAGCTTATGATGTAATGAACTCAAAACATATTGGAGCCGATATGAATTATGCTTGGCCATCTGCCGAAATTGCGGTAATGGGTGCAAAAGGGGCATCAGAAATCATTTTTAAAAGAGAAATAGCTTCTTCTGAAAATCCAGAAGCTAAATGGAAGGAAAAAGAAGCAGAATATGCAGAACTTTTTGCAAATCCATACAATGCAGCTGCCAGAGGTTATGTAGATGATGTTATAGAACCTTCTAAAACTAGAGAAAAGTTGATTAAAGCTTTTAAATCTCTTGAGAATAAGGTTGTGGTAACCCCAAAGAAAAAGCACGGAAATATCCCTTTATAATTTTAAAGAGTTTTCTAATAAATAAAAAGCCAATCAAATATTTTCTATTTGATTGGCTTTTTTGTGTTATAACGGGGTAATGTCGGGATGACAGGGTTCGAACCTGCGACCTCACGGCCCCCAGCCGTGCGCGCTACCGGGCTGCGCCACATCCCGAAAAAAATGGGGTTCCAAATTCTTTACTCGTAAAAAATTAGAACCCCAAATATATTAAAATCATGTTAAATACTGATTACAAAATCTTGTATTCTTCCATGAATTTTGTTGTGTAAACTCCACTTTTAAATGCTTCATTATCCATTAAAGCATGATGGAAAGGTATTGTTGTTTTAACCCCTTCGATAACAAATTCAGAAAGTGCTCTTTTCATTTTCTCAATTGCTTCTTCACGAGTTTGTGCAACAGTGATCAGTTTAGCGATCATAGAGTCATAATGAGGAGGAATTACATATCCTGCATACACATGGGTATCTACACGGATTCCGTGTCCTCCTGGTGCATGAAAAACGGTAATTTGTCCAGGGCTTGGTCTAAAGTCCTTTTCTGGATCTTCTGCATTTATACGACATTCAATTGCGTGAAGCTTTGGCTCATAGTTTGCTCCAGTAATAGGAACACCCGCAGCCACTTTTATTTGCTCGGCAATTAAGTCATAATTAATAACTTCTTCAGTAACTGGATGCTCTACTTGAATTCTTGTGTTCATTTCCATGAAATAGAAATTTCGATCTTTGTCCACCAAGAATTCTACAGTACCTACACCTTCATAATTAACAGCAAGAGCTGCTAGTACAGCTGCGTCACCCATTCTTTTACGGAGTTCATCAGTCATAAAAGGAGAAGGAGCTTCTTCTACTAATTTTTGATGACGTCTTTGGATAGAACAATCTCTTTCAGAAAGGTGGCAGGCTTTTCCATGTGCATCACCCACAATTTGGATTTCGATATGTCTTGGCTCTACAATGAGTTTTTCCATATACATCCCATCGTTTCCAAAGGCCGCCCCAGCTTCTTGTCTTGCAGAATCCCATGCGCCTTGTAGGTTTTCTTTTTCGAAAACAGCACGCATTCCTCTTCCACCACCTCCAGCAGTTGCTTTCAGCATCACTGGATATCCGATTTCCTCAGCAAGTTTTTCCGCATCTTCAAAAGTATCAAGAAGACCATCTGAACCTGGAATACATGGAACACCGGCTGCACTCATGGTATCACGAGCCATTGCTTTGTCTCCCATTTTATCAATCATATCTGGAGAAGCACCAATAAATTTGATACCGTGTTCTCCACAGATTCTTGAGAAATTTGCATTTTCTGATAAAAATCCATAACCAGGATGGATTGCATCAGCGTTCGTTATTTCAGCGGCTGCAATGATATTAGAAATCTTTAGATAAGAATCCGTACTATTGGCAGGGCCAATACATACGGCTTCATCTGCGAAACGTACGTGAAGACTATCTTTATCTGCTGTAGAGTGAACTGCTACTGTTTTTATCCCCATCTCTTTACAAGTACGGATAACACGTAGTGCAATTTCACCTCTGTTGGCAATTAATATTTTTTTGAACATAAGGCTTGATTTAATAGTTTGAATGATTTTTTTTACTCCAAAAATATTAGAGCTTTTAAAAAAAAATCGACTACCTATGATGGGTCAACCAAGAAAAGTGGTTGATCAAATTCTACTGGAGACATATCGTCAACCAATACTTTTACGATCTTTCCAGAAACTTCAGATTCAATTTCGTTGAATAGTTTCATAGCCTCAACAATACATACTACGTCACCTGCTTTCACGGTATCACCTACAGAAGCAAATGCATCTTTGTCTGGCGATGGTTTGCGGTAGAAAGTACCGATAATTGGTGATTTTATAGTTAAGAATTTAGATTCATCATCTTTTGATTCTACTGGTGCAGCTGGTGTTTCAGCTACGGGTGCTGCTGGAGCTATAGCTTGAACTGGGGCTTGAACTGCTTGTGGAGCAGCTGCTACAGGAATTTGTTGAACAATGGTAGCTGCTGGCTCACCATTTTTCTTTTTCCCACCTGTTTTAATGTTTAATTTAAGATCTTCTAATTCTAGAGATACTTCAGTTGCTCCAGATTTGGCAACGAATTTAATAAGGTCTTGAATTTCTTTCAGTGTCATAATCTTTCGTTTTCTGTTAGTTTTTTGGGTCATAGGCCCATTTTAAATAGAGTGCTCCCCAAGTAAATCCACCTCCAAAAGCAGCCAAAACAATATTGTCTCCTTTTTTGAGTTTATCTTGCCAATCCCATAAACATAGTGGGAGTGTCCCTGATGTGGTATTACCATAGCGCTGGATATTGATCATTACTTTGTCTTTGTCAAGCCCCATTCTTCTCTGCGTAGCATCGATAATTCTTAGGTTTGCTTGATGCGGAACGAGCCAATCAACATCATCTCCAGTTAGGTTATTCTTTTCCATGAGTTCAGCCGATACATCTGCCATATTGGTTACGGCAAATTTAAAAACGGTTTGACCTTCTTGGTAAATATAGTGTTCTTTATTTTGTACAGTTTCTAGGCTAGCAGGTTTTACAGATCCTCCAGCTTTTTGATGAAGGTGTTTTCTACCTGCTCCATCTGTTTTAAGAATGGCATCTTGAATTCCATATCCTTCTTCATTAGCCTCTAACAAAACAGCTCCTGCTCCATCTCCAAAGATAACACAAGTTGCTCGATCTTCATAATCTACAATAGAGCTCATTTTATCTGCACCCACGACTACTACTTTTTTATAGCGTCCTGTTTCTACATATTGTGCGGCTGTTTGAAGAGAGAAAAGAAATCCAGAACATGCGGCACCTATATCAAAACTAAAGGCATTTTTGGCGCCTACTTTATCTGCAATGATATTTGCTGTTGCAGGGAAAACCATATCAGGAGTTACTGTACCGCAAATAATCAAATCGATTTCTTCTGCTGAAATTCCTCTTTTTTCTAATAAATCTTCCACGGCTTTAGCTCCCATATCAGAAGTTCCGAGTCCTTCTCCTTTTAGAATTCTTCTTTCAGAAATTCCTGTACGGGTTTTAATCCACTCATCAGAAGTATCTACCATGTTTTCTAGTTCTTTGTTAGTAAGAACATATTCAGGTAAATAACCTCCTACGGCGGTAATAGCTGCTCTAATTTTTGTCATAATTTAAAAGCGTCTTTAATTTTCTCTTCCAAATTAGCCGAGACTAATTCATAGGAGTGTAATAGCATATTTTTGATGGCAATATCATTAGATATCCCATGTCCTATCAAAACATTTGAATTCATACCCAAAACAGGAGTCCCTCCATATTTCTCGTAATTGAATTCATCTAGATAAGAATCTTCGAATTTAAGTTTTTTTGTTAAAGTGTACATACCTTCAAGTTGTTTTAATACAACATTTCCAGTAAACCCATCAGTAACAATAACGTCTGCTTCTGTAAAAAGTATATCTCTACCTTCTATATTTCCTATAAAGTTGATCATTTTATGATCTTTTAATAGAGAATAGGTACTTTGTGTCAATTGATTTCCTTTTTCGGCTTCTTCTCCAATATTGAGTAATGCTACTTTAGGTTTTTGTACTCCTAAAATATGTTCTGCATAAAGAGAACCAAGAATCCCGAATTGTTCAAGAACATCGGGTTTGCAATCCACATTTACTCCAACGTCAAGCAATACCGCTTTTCGGCCGTCATAAAGAGGGATTGATACAGAAATACATGGACGAATGACACCTGGAATGGCTTTTACAGAATAGTATCCTCCCACCAGCATAGCTCCAGAGTTTCCGGCACTTGCAAAGGAGTTAATCTTTCCAGATTTTAGATAGTGAAAACCAAGAGCAATGCTAGATTTTTGTTTCTTAGCAATGGCTTTGGCGGGGTGTTCGCTCATTTCGATAATCTCATCACAATGGACAATAGAAAATGGATGCGAAGTAATATTGAGTTCGGAAATAGACTGAAGAATACGCTCTTCTTGCCCAAATAGAACAATTTCTACCTCTTTGGGTAATTGTTTCATGGCTAGTAAAGCTCCCTCAATGACGCACTTAGGGGCAAAGTCACCTCCCATTGCGTCAATTCCGATTTGTATTCTTGATGGCATATAATAAAAATGTAGATTTAAACCTTAGTTTAATGAAGGTCTAAATCTACAAAATAATTATAAATTCAAGAAAAGATAATCCCAAAACTAATTTTGGAATTATGCTTCCATTACTACTCTACCTTTGTAATACATTTTCCCTTCATGCCAATATGCACGGTGGTATAAATGCGACTCACCTGTTGTAGGACAAGTGGCTACAGTAGGAGCCTCTGCCTTGTAGTGAGTTCTTCTTTTATCTCTTCTCGTTTTCGATATTTTTCGTTTTGGATGTGCCATAACTTCTTCTTATTTCTTTGTTAGTAAATCCTTTAAAGCAGACCATCTTTCATCAATCTGCTCTTCTTCGTATGTTTCTGAGCCTAATACTTGCTCAAGTTTTTCTAATAATTCTGCGGGGCAACCTTCGCTACCATCTTCTTTGTCTGGATGAACCCTTTGCATAGGCAAATTAATAATCAACCATTCAAAAAACAAATTATCTAAGATAATTTGATAATCATTTTTGCCGATATTGATGATTTCATCTGTGCTTTGGGCTTCGTCACCTATTTTATAGATCACTTTTTCCTCAAATTGCATCGGATGTTGATAATCCTCACCGCAACGGTCACAAGGAAACTCATAGATTAAATCAAAATGAGCCTCTAACTCCATCATGTTTTCTCTTTTATCAAAAGAAACAATCACATCTCCTTGTATAAGAGTGATTTCATTATAGGAGCTCTCTTGAAAAAAATCTCTTGGAATCTGAAATTTGTACTCATGCTTACCAAGTTTTAGCCCTGTAAACTCAATGATCATCTTTTTCTCTTCCATCAGTTTTTTATTTTCGAGAGGGCAAATTTATAAAATCTTTTTATAATTCACCATAATATAGTAGGTTAAATAATCAATTCTATCAGAATTTGCTTTTTATTAACCTCCTAAGACTATTTCAATAGCGATCTTTTTAGAAAGTTATCGACTATTGTTGTTTTTTTTTGTTATTCCTCAAAGGTAAGACTAAATATTTTATTTATAAAAATACTAACTACTCCAAATTCCATCTAAAAAAGCCCTTGAGCATTCCCAAAGTATCTTATCTTTGACACTTATAAGATTAGAATACAAAAAATATGAATCAAGAGATTATCAATCAGGCAATCGCAAATGCTAAAACTTGGCAAGAGGCAGATTTGAGCCCTGAGATCAACGAATATATTGCAAAAGGACTAGAAAGCTTAGATAAAGATTTTATTGAGTCTTTTTATCAAGAAATGGCTTTTGGAACTGGTGGAATGCGTGGAATTATGGGTGTAGGTTCAAACAGAATCAATATTTATACCCTAGGTGCTGCTACTCAAGCTTTGGCTCAAGTGATTTTAGCATCCAATAAGAATGCCTCTGTAGCTATTGCTTTTGATAGTAGAAACAACTCACAATTTTTTGCTGAGAAATTAGCAGATATTTTATCGGCAAACGGAGTAAGAGCTTATATCTTTGAAGCAATTCGCCCTACGCCGCAACTTTCGTTTGCTGTGAGAGAGAAAGGCTGTGATGCAGGAATTGTAATTACCGCTTCACATAATCCGCCAGAGTATAACGGATACAAAGTATATGGTTCTGATGGTTGCCAAATTGTAGCTCCTTTTGACAAAACTTTAATTGATCGTGTTAGAAAAACCAGTTTTCAAGAAATTCTTTGGGATAGAAATGAAGAATTGGTGACTTATATGGGTGCTCAAGAGGATCAAGAATATTATGACGCTATAAAAGGACTTTCTTTAAGTCAAGATTTGGTGGCTAAATTCAAAGAAGAAGCCGTAGTTTATACAGGTTTACATGGAACAGGAGCAATCGCTACAAAGAAAGCTATGCAAAATTGGGGTTTCAATAATATTATTGAAGTCGCTGAGCAAGGTACTCCTGATGGAAATTTTCCAACAGTAAAATCCCCAAACCCCGAAGAACCAGAAGCCTTAGAAATGGCAATTAATCTTGCAAAAGAAAAAGGTGTAGAGCTTGTGATGGGAACAGATCCAGATTCTGACCGTGTAGGGATTGCGGTGAGAGATTCTGAGGGTAAATATATCCTCCTAAATGGGAATCAAACAGCTTCTTTATTATTCTACTATATGCTAGAAAATACCAAATTCCAAGGAAATGAGTTTATCGCCAAAACAGTAGTGACCTCTGATATTTTGGATAGAATAGGAGAGCATTATGGAATTGAAGTAGTGAACACCCTCACTGGTTTTAAACATATCGGAACGGCTATTCGTGAGCGAGAAGGAAGTAAAAAATACATTGTAGGAGGTGAAGAGTCTTATGGATACCTCATTGGAGATTTAGTGAGAGACAAAGACGCCATCAGTTCTTGCTGTATGATTGCCGAAGCTTTTGTTTGGGCAAAAAGCCAAGGAAAAAGCCTTTTGGAATTATTGGAAGAAGTGCATTGTAAATTTGGCTTCTATCAAGAATCTTTAAATGCATTGACAAAAAAAGGAATTGATGGAGCTCAAGAAATAAAAATCTTGGTAGAAAACTACCGAAACAACCCAATGGAAAGCATTGCTGGGGAAAAAATAGTGTCGGTAATAGATTATGGTTCTGCAACCAAAAAAAATCTACTCACAGGTGAAGAAGAAAAAGTAGCTTTGCCAAAATCGAATTTCATGCAGTTTATTACTGAAAGAGATAGTAAAATTACGGTGAGACCTTCGGGAACAGAGCCAAAAATTAAATACTATATTTCGGTTTGTGAAAAAGATTTTTCAGATTATCAATCAACTCAAGAAAAACTCAACCAGAAAATTCAAGAAATTAAAAAAGAACTTGGATTAGCTTAAATATCATCTATGAACGTACTCATATTAGGATCTGGAGGAAGAGAATGTGCTTTTAGCTGGAAACTTAGCCAAAGCCCAAAACTCTCTCAACTTTTTATTGCACCTGGAAATGCAGGAACCTCTGCTTATGGTCAAAATGTAGATTTGAAAGAAACGGATTTCGAAGCAATCAAAACATTTGTTATCCAAAACGATATCAAAATGGTAGTGGTAGGTCCCGAAGCGCCACTTGTGGAAGGGATTCACGATTTTTTTGCTGAAGAAGAAGACTTGAAGAATATCACAGTCATTGGACCTAAAAAAGCAGGAGCAGAACTAGAGGGATCAAAGGATTTTGCCAAAGAATTTATGGCAAAACACCATATTCCTACAGCTCGATACAAGACTTTTAACGCAGAAAATTTAGAAGAAGGTTATACCTTCCTAGAGAGTCTAAAAGCACCTTATGTGCTCAAAGCAGATGGACTTGCAGCAGGAAAAGGAGTACTTATTTTAGATAATTTGGATACGGCCAAAACAGAGCTGAAAACAATGATTGCTGATGCTAAATTTGGTGAAGCAAGTGCCAAGGTAGTGATCGAAGAATTTTTAGATGGAATCGAACTTTCTTGTTTTGCACTTACAGATGGTTCAGATTATGTTTTGCTTCCAAATGCCAAGGATTATAAAAGAATTGGAGAAGGAGATACAGGACTTAATACTGGAGGTATGGGAGCTATTTCACCAGTGCCTTTTGCCTCAGAAGAGTTTATGGCAAAAATAGAATCTAAAGTAGTGCGTCCCACTATTGAAGGTCTTAAAAAAGATCAGTTAGATTATCAAGGATTTGTCTTTTTTGGTTTGATAAAAGTAGGAGAAGAGCCTTTTGTTATTGAATATAATGTTCGTATGGGAGATCCCGAAACAGAGGTTGTTTTACCAAGAATAGAAAGTGATCTATTAGAACTTTTTGAAGCCGTAGGAAATAAAAATCTTGCATCAAAAGAGATACAAATTACAGATAAGAGTGCCACAACTGTGATGCTTGTTTCTGGAGGATATCCCGAAGCTTATGAGAAAGGTAAGGAAATGAAAGGACTAAACGAAGTGGAAAATTCGATCCTTTTTCATGCAGGAACAAAAGAGGATAATGGGAAAGTGGTAACAAGTGGTGGACGTGTGATGGCTATTACTTCTTACGGAGAAAACTTTAGAGAAGCACTAAAACAATCGTATACGAATGCCGAAAAAGTAGATTTCGATGGAGTATACTATCGTAAAGATCTAGGTTTCGATTTATAAGCACAAAAAAAAGAGGAGGCCCTTAGGCTTCCTCATATTTTTCAGCTTTGATGATAGCAATACATTTTGCTAATCCTAGGGTGATTCCAACAGCGATTAAAATGTTAGGAATACCACCTCCAGCTTCCATCAACGATTTGGTAGCTGCTCCCAAAAAGTCTCCTAAAGAAATAAGAAATTCAGTCATCTTAGTATAATTTTGGATCTAAGGACAAATGTAGTAAAAAAATGCTGATAAGCCTTTTTAAAAACGGAAATAGAAATATAATTCTCATCACTTTATTCGCAATACTCGTGTTGAGAAATTTTTGTGCTTGGTATCAAGGAACTTGGGATTATCCTATTTTGATTATTTTCCTTCTCCATTTAGCAGAAGCTTTTCTGTTACAAAGAGTTTTGAGTACTCATTTAATCATTAGGAAGCAAAACAATTTTCCCATTTTGTTTTTTATGCTTTTTAGCTCCATGAGTATTTTTTCTAGCTGGAGTGTTCACCATCTTACCTTTCTTATTTTTAGTTTGGTGTTTTACTTAATGACCTCCATTTTGCCACAAATTCAGCAATATCAAAAGAAACTTTTTCATGCTTCTTTGCTTACTGGAGTTATTCTGATTTTATCACCCATTTCTTGGTATATCTCTCTTGTAGTTTGGTTGTTTTATATTTTTCTAAAAGATTTTTATAGACTCAAAGAAATCTCAATATTACTTTTAGGACAGTTAATCGTTCTTTACTTTTATTACTCTCTTGAAGTACTATCTTTTGATAAAGAAATAGCGTTTTTGAGTTATTTTACTAAAGATTTCCCGAGTATATTAGAAATCTGGAAGCGTGGTACTCAGTCTTTGATATTGGTGTTTTTAATGCTATTTTCAAGTATTTCATTTTTTGATTTAGTAAAGTTTTACCCCAGAAAAAAGAAAATACCTAGAGCACTTACAGCTTTGTTAGTCGGAATCTTTCTTATTGCTTTGGTGGTAAGTATCGGATTTAGTCATCAGATTTTCCCCATGATTTTGTTCGTTTTTGCATTGTCGGCAGTTTTATCAAATTATTTTGAGTTTTCTCGAAAATCTAAGTTTTCAACAATTTACTTATTGATTATTATCTTTTCTTTTTTCGGACTCTGCCTGAGTTTGTAGTGTAATTTAGACTTAAACTAGTCCTACGTTTGTCTAAAGTTTTTTTCTTACTTGAGTGACTTTTTTCATGTTCTATGTGCTAAATTCTGTCTAATATTGAAGCAAATTTTGAAAAGCTCGTTGAAAAAAACACTTTCTATATTATTTGTCTTTTTAATTTTACTTTCCACGCTAGTGAAAGTTTGGACCTATTTCGATTTTTTGATTCATCAAAAAGAAATAGCTGAAACCCTCTGTGTCGAGAAAGATAAGGAAGTGAATACCTGTAATGGGAAATGTCATTTAACAACTCAACTTCAAGAAGTAGAACAAACAGATAAACCTATCCAAAACCAAAATAAAAAAGAAGAAATTCAAATACACTTCTTTTTTGTTGATGAAGTCTTAAGTGTCAATCTGCATGGTTTATTCAAGAACATTAAAAATCTGAAATATTTTTATCAATATTTTTATTCAAATCCTTTTTACTCTTCTATTCTGAAGCCCCCAATTTCTTAATCTCTTATTGTCATTTTCTATTTCGTTTCCTATGGAGATCTCCCATTCGAACGTTTTAGAACCACTTATTCAACAAAAAAACAAAATTCAGGACCATTTCTGTAAAATAGAATATGCAACACCAGTATCGGTCATTCTATTTTATAAAAATATTGGCAATGGTCTAGTTTTCTAAAGTTTTTATAGAGTTTCTATGCTTGTAGTTTCTGCCATTTATGGTATTAATATACTAGTGCCCTCTTCCCCCTACAAAGGGGAATAGATAATCACTCTGTAAAACGAATAATACATTTTTATGGGTATTTATTTACTCATAGGTATTATGCTTTAGAACAAAAAAAAAGAGAAAGAAAAATCAAATGAACACAAAATATATAATTGCCATTATCGTTCTTATGGCACAGTTTGGGCTTGCAGCTCAAGATTTAAAAAGCTTAACACTACAAGATTCCGAAACAGGAAATATCATCACCCAAGCCACATTTGAATATGGAAATCAAAAAGGAATTTCTGATGAAAATGGAAGGTTTAAAATTAATTTCGATACTAAAACATTACTTCAAATATCTCATGTGGTCTATGGAGTAAATGAGTATCAGCCTAAAGAAGTAAAGGTTTTTTTAGAAAAAGGAATCATATTGTTGACGGCAAAACAAGAAAACCTTTACCCCGTTACAGTTTTGTCTTTAAGACCCAAAGCAAGAAAACATGAAGTTTTAAAACTACAATCTGTGGATAAACTAGCTTTTGATGGAGCCGAGATTTTGAAAAAATCCGCTGTAATATCGGGAATCAAAAAAAGTGGAAGTTATGGGTTCGATCCTGTGTTTCGAGGATTTAAATATGATCAAATTAACATCGTAACTCAAGGGTGTCAAACAGCATCAGCAGCTTGTCCAAACAGAATGG
Organism: Flavobacteriales bacterium; assembly: GCA_025210805.1. Lineage (NCBI taxonomy): Bacteria > Pseudomonadati > Bacteroidota > Flavobacteriia > Flavobacteriales > Flavobacteriales bacterium. The sequence goes on along the minus strand of JAOAQX010000003.1, from coordinate 59,985 downwards.
ACCCTCCAACCAGCCAGATGTCTCCAAATATGATAGACCGTGTAGAAATTCTAAAAGGACCTTATGCACTTCGTTTTGGAACAGGACTAGGGGCTACCATAAATTATATTACCAAAAAAGGACAATTTACGCCAGAAATGAAGTGGAATGGTAGAGCTTCATTGGGCTACCAAAGTAATGGAAATGGTTTAAGATCCGAAATTTCAACGGGATTTAGTACCAAGAATATTCACTTAAATTTCTTTGGAGCATTTTCAAAAGGCGATGATTATACAGATGGTAGAGGTGAAGAAGTTCGTTCTGGTTACCAAAGGGCAAGTTATGGTTTAAAAGGTGATTTTAAGCTGTCTTCGGCTCATGAAATAGGACTTTTGGCAAGCAATAATAGAGCCTCAGATGTCGATTTTGTAGCACTTCCTATGGATTTAAGATCAGATGATACTTGGATGCTTAATCTGGAACATCGATGGGCTTTTTCGGGTAGAAAATTACAAAATTGGAAGACGAATATTTATGCATCGCTAGTAGATCATTTAATGGATAACCATGGGAATATTACTAAAATGAGTATGGTGAAAGCACATACGGATGCTCATACAAAGAATATTGGTTTTAGAACAGAAGGAACTTGGAAAACAACGAACGGAAAATGGTTTGGAGGTGCTGATACAAGATGGGAAAATATAGCAGGTACTCGTTTTAGAGAAATGCTCATGGGACCCAAGAAAGGCAAAATCATGAAAGATAATGTTTGGCAAAATGGAAGCATTTTGCGTTCAGCTATTTTTGTAGAATATCAAGGGAAACAAGACGTTTGGGAATATGTGTTGTCATCGAGACTAGCTTTTAATCAATCGGATGCAAATGAACTTGCGGCTTCTTTCAAAAATCGTTTTCCAGAAGGAGTGAAGGAAAAACAAATTAATCCAAATATCTCATTAGGAGTTCATTATTCTTTAAATGATTATTCAAAGTTTAGTCTTTGGATGGCTCATGTTCAGCGTTCTGGTTCTATCACCGAGCGTTTTATTAACTCTTTTCCTGTAGGAAATGATCCTTATGAACTTGTTGGAAATCCTATTATTAAACCTGAAAAAAATAAACAAATAGATTTCGGATACGAGTATCAAACAGAAAAAACAGCTATTGGAGCAACAATTTATGCTTCCTATTTATCAGATTATATTTCCTCAATAATAGATCCTAAGTTGAAACCTGTGATGAAAATGAGCCCTGGGGTTCGAGTATTTTCCAATATTGATCAAGCTCTAAGAACAGGTTTTGAGATTCAATGGAAACAAGCTTTGATGGAAAATGTGCATCAAGAAATTCAATTGGCATATACGTATGGAAAAGACGTAAATACTGATGAGGCTTTGCCAGAAATTGCACCTTTAGATATGCGTTATCAACTTGGGGCAGAATTGATGAAGGGGAAAATAATTCCTTCTTTGGAGCTGCGTTATGTTGCTGATCAGAAAAGAATAGCTACTGCATTTGGAGAAACAAAAACGCCTTCTTTTTTTCTAATGAATTTGGCGGTGGAATATCTACCTTTTAAAAATGCACGACTAAAATTGGGTGTCGATAATTTATTTAATACAGCGTATTATGAACATCTAAATAGATCGGTGCGTGGAACAAATAATTTATCCATTTATGATATGGGAAGAAACATTCATGCTGCTTTTAGTTATAGATTTTAGAAAGAAAAAATAATAAAAAACGGGCTCTATTTCATGAAATAAGCCCGTTTTTTTATACCCTAATATTTATATATCTGTTAGGAATTATTCTTCGTCATCAGTTTCTGGTTCTAGATTTAGAAACGAAAAATTATACCCTTCATATATGGCAATTCCATAAAATACGATGTCCATAAATTGAAAACTTTCTTTCATAATTTCAGGAAGATAAGCATAGTCAAAAGAATTAAGGATCTCGAAAAATGGTACACCTGCATCTTTTGCAAATAAACCGATAATGCTAAGGAAATTACCTATTGCTACACTTAAAAAAGCAATAATTCCACCCGAGATTCCAAAAATTTGATCAATTCCTTTTCCAAAATATCTCATGGAGAGTCCCACTAAAGCTCCGATACCGATAGCCATATAACCTATTTGATAGCCTGTTTTAACGGTGATAAAACCCCAAATTGCCGCTCCAATAAGACCCGCAATAAAAGCTGCGAGAATTCCCATAGGTAAATTTTGATCATTTTTGAGTTTAAAAATTTCATCTTTAGAGAGTCGTGCATGTGCATTTCCTACTTGAATATTCTCTTTGTCGTCTAAAGGAATCGCACTGTTATCGACATTAAAATTCGGGCAAGAATTCTCAAAATTTGCGGGTTCTTTTGTCAATTTGCAGATAATGCCCGTATCGATACTGAAGGCTCGGTTAGTACATTTTTTGCAAAATTCTAATTGTTCTTCTCTTGTCATTTATTAATTATTTTTATGATGAAGAGCAAGATAATAAAAAAATTAAACTTATCATTCCTCTATAAGTTTCAATGATGTATCATGTAGATACAACTAAAAACTAATTATGAACAGCATTGTTTTAAGATAATTAGCACCGATACCGATAACAAGTTATTCTTGTTTATTGGAGGCTAAAAACTTTATTAACCGCTTGAGTAATCGTAGAAATTGGAATTAAATCAATGAATGAAATAGAAGCAGACCAAGTTTGTTTTCCGAGTTTGGAAGTAGGTCTTAAAAAGTGAGGATGCTCGAGAATAACAGAATGAGAATTTGGTTTATAGGGAGCAAAGCCTAATTCTGGTGTTGTTGCTCCCCAAAGCGATAAAATGGGTTTGTTTAATGCCGTTGCTATATGCATCATACCTGTATCATGAGAGAGAACTGCTTGGGAAAATTTGAGTAAGTGAGCAGAGTCATGAATAGAAAGTTTGCCAGCGGTGTTGTGAACATGATCAAATTTTTCTGCCAATCTTTTTCCCTTTTCTGCATCATCAGGTCCTCCCACAAGGAAAATAGGAATCTTCAAATGAGAAAATAAGGTTTCCATTCTTTGTTCGCTCATCATTTTGCCACGGTGTTGTCCGCCTATCACAAATGCTAGGAATTTACTCGGAAGTTCAGCAGTGTTGAGCTTTTGAATGGGTTTTAAGAAAAAATCTAAACCCAAATGATCTACTTTGATATTATTTTGACGAATACAATCTAATGACCGATCCGTGACGTGTGAAACCCCGAAAGCTTTAGATTTTGTGGTAACTAATAAAGCTTTCTTAAAGTTTTGTTTATCAATTGTTGTGGTGAATGTATTTGGGAAAAGTGCCCGAGTTTTTTTAGATCGGATATTGTGATGCAAATCAACAATCCAGTCAAATGATGTTTCGGTAAAATCTTTAGAAGGGTTTTCTACATCTTGTTCATAGGTCCAAATCTTATGAATATAAGGATTTTCATCCACCAAGGAAATAAAGTTTTTTTTGGTGATAAAATGAACCTCAAACCCATTCTTCGATAAGTTTCGAAGAACAGGAGAAGTAAGGATAATATCTCCTATGGAGCTAAAACGTATGACAAGAACTTTTTTCAACTAGAACCGTTAATCATCCAGTTTCAAAACAGCCATAAATGCTTTTTGAGGAATCTCTACATTTCCTACTTGACGCATTCTTTTCTTTCCTTTTTTCTGTTTTTCAAGAAGTTTTCTTTTTCTAGAAATATCTCCCCCATAACATTTTGCAGTAACGTCTTTACGAACGGCTTTTACTGTTTCACGAGAAATGATTTTTGATCCAATAGCTGCTTGAATTGCGATATCAAACTGCTGTCTTGGTATCAGTTCTCTTAGTTTAGAACAGATTTTTTTACCTACGGTATAAGCATTGTCTCTATGAATTAGGGCAGAAAGTGCATCTACTTGTTCTCCATTCAAAAGAATATCGAGTTTAGAAAGATTAGATTCACGCATTCCTATCGGTTGATAATCAAAAGATGCATAACCTTTAGAAATGGTTTTTAGTTTGTCATAAAAATCAAAAACGATCTCTGCCAAAGGCATTTCAAAACTAAGTTCTACACGGTCTGTAGAAAGATATACTTGATTTTTTAAGATTCCTCTTTTTTCAATAGCCAAACTCATTACTGCACCCACATAGTCGGCTTTTGTAATGATAGAAGCATCAATAAAAGGTTCTTCTACATAATCTAAATAATTTGGTTCAGGAAGATCTGATGGATTTCTCACCTCAAATTCTTCACCTTTTTTTGTGTAGGCATTATAGTATACGTTTGGTACCGTAGTGATTACCGTCATATTGAACTCGCGTTCTAACCTTTCTTGGATAATTTCCATGTGAAGCATTCCTAAGAAACCACATCGAAAACCAAAACCAAGTGCAGCAGAAGATTCTGGTTCATAAGTAAGAGAAGCATCATTTAATTGAAGCTTTTCCATAGAAGCACGAAGTTCTTCGTAATCCTCGGTATCCACAGGGTAAATACCCGCAAAAACCATTGGTTTTACATCCTCAAAACCTTCGATAGGATTATCGCAAGAAGCTTGAGTATGTGTAATGGTATCTCCTACTTTTACTTCTACAGCATTTTTTATTCCCGAAATAAGATAACCTACATCACCTGCTTTAATTTCTTTTCTTGGAAACTGTTCAAGTTTTAATGAACCTATTTCATCAGCACCATATTCTTTGTTTGTCGCAAAGAATTTTACCTTGTCTCCTTTATTGATTTTTCCATTGACTACCTTGAAATAAACTTCTACTCCACGGAATGGATTGTAAACAGAATCAAAAATTAAAGCTTGGAGTTTGTCATCTTCATTTCCTGTTGGTGCAGGAACTCGCTTCACGATTTCTTCCAAAACCTTTGGCACACCTAGTCCTGTTTTGGCAGAAACTTGAAGAATATCTTCAAATTCACCACCAATAAGATCCGTGATTTGCTCTCCTACTTCTTCTGGCTCAGCACTAGGAAGATCTACTTTGTTGAGGATTGGGATAATTTCAAGATCATTCTCCAATGCCAGATAAAGATTGGAAATTGTTTGAGCTTGAATTCCCTGAGCGGCATCCACAATAAGTAAAGCACCTTCGCAAGCTGCGATAGATCTAGAAACTTCATAAGAAAAATCTACGTGACCAGGAGTATCAATGAGGTTTAAGCGATATTCTTCTCCTTCATATTGATAATCCATTTGAATTGCATGACTCTTAATAGTAATCCCACGCTCTCTTTCAAGATCCATATCATCTAACAACTGATTTTGTTGTTTTCTTTGTTCAACGGTTTGAGTTACCTCAATAAGTCTGTCTGCCAAAGTTGATTTACCATGGTCAATATGAGCAATAATGCAAAAATTTCTTATGTTTTCTTGTTTCATCTTTCGAAATAATAATCGATCTAATCGACAAATTTAATCGAAAATATAGTGGTTGGGTTGATTTGAGCATTTTTTTCTTTGATAAGAAGTTAAAGAGCCTCTTTGTTTTTGAGATTACTCTAATATTCCCTTTTTTGATTTAACTCAAAAAATAATAGCCAAATTAGATACATCTTTGTACTGAATGTTTAAAAACAGTATGTTATGATTTCAAATGTAGTGTTTGAAAAATAAAATACTTGTAAGCAAATCCGTAACTTTAGCGGAATACAACATTATTAACTTCATAATTTAAAAGCCAAACGCTATGAATTCCAAAAAAATGATGCATGCCTTACCCGTTGAGGCTTACACTTCGCAAAAATGGTTTGATTTAGAACAAAAATATTTGTTTTCTACCACTTGGCAGTTTGCTGGTTTTGTAGAAGATATTGCTCAGCCAGGCGATTATATTTCTGTGCAAGCAGGTCTGCATAATATATTTATAGTAAAAGGACGAGATCAGCGTTTGCGAGCTTTTCATAATATGTGTAGGCATCGAGGTACTCAGCTTTTGCGGGCTGTGGGTAAAGCTCAGAAAGCCATTACCTGTCCCTACCATGATTGGACCTTTGATTTAGAAGGAAAACTGATAAGTATCCCTCAAAAAGAAGAAGAGTTCCCTGAGTTAAAAGGGAAGAAATTGCATGAATGCAATCTGAATTTACATGAGGCATCAGTAGATATATTTAAAGGAATGCTCTTTGTTCATCCCGATAAAGATGCTCCAAATATTATGGATTTTTTTGGAGGAGTTGAGCCATATTTAGGCCCTCACAAAGTAGAAGAACTTGTAGAATATTCTGAAAATAAAAATGCCCCATTCTACACCAAAGAAATAAAAGCCAACTGGAAAATTGTTGTAGAAAACTATATTGATCATTACCATTTAGCACATCTGCATGAAGGGACTTTGGATATGTACGACCATGCCAATGCAAGCTTTGGTTGGGAAGGTCCTCACTATTGGTTTTATGAACCTCTAGTTCCCGAGTTTTTGGCAGATGTGGATAATGCAGCCCTACAACCGCTCATTAAAAGCGTACCAAGAGAAAAAATAGGAGCTTATGTTCCTTGGCTTTTTCCAAATATAGGTTTGGGAGAAAACGAAGCCAGTTGGAGCACATTTCAGACCATTCCACTTGCTCCAGACAGAACCCTTGTGGTGATCCGAAGTAAAGTAGAAAACGCCAGTGAATGGGAGTTTGCTAAACAAATAACAAAATCCTCTTTGAGCAAAGTATGGAGTAAATATGGCGGGAAAGGAAAATACGAAGGAGATAAAAGTGATCCCATGGCAAGTGGCGATTTTATGCTAGAGGATATTTATGCCTGTGAGCAGCAGCAAAAGTCTTTACAATCTCCCATGTTTAGCATAGGAGCTCAAGCAAAACGAGGTGAATATGCCATTTTTAGATTCCAAGAAGAGGTGAAAAAATGGATGTTAAAAAACGGAGCAAAAATTTAAACCATGAGTAAATTATATCCATTACGTGTTAGCAATGTGCAAAAAGAAACCGAAGAGGCAGTTGTGGTTTCTTTTGATGTTCCAGAAGAATTATATGAAATATTTGACTACAAAGCAGGACAATATCTTACTCTGCAATTTACCCTAAATGGCGAAGAAGTAAGACGTTCCTATTCTCTCTGTAGTTCACCCGCTATAAATGAATCTTTACAGATAGGGGTGAAGCGTGTGAAAAACGGTTTAGTATCCAATCATATAAACGATCATATTAAAAGTGGAGACACCATTATGGTTTTACCGCCTGAAGGTCGGTTTTATGCCGAAATAAAAAAAGAGCAATACAAAACCTATTATTTGTTTGCGGCAGGAAGTGGTATTACCCCCATCCTTTCTATACTAAAAACGGTTTTAACTACCGAACCACGTAGCTTTGTGCATTTGCTTTTCGGTAATCGAAACCAAGAAAGTGTTTTGTTTAAAGCAGAAATAGACCATTGGCAAGAGCAATTTCCCGAAAGGTTAATCGTAGCACATTATCTTAGTAAACCCAAAACCAGTTGGTTTTCTAGTAAAAAAGAATGGGAATACCGAGAGGGAAGAGTAAATGAAAAAGCTATAACATGGTTTGTTAATACCTATCCGCCCTATGCTCAAAATGCTGAGTATTATATTTGCGGACCAGGGAAAATGATTGAAAACACCCAACAGTTTTTACAAAAAATAGACGTTCCTATTTCTCGAATTTTTAAAGAAAGCTTTGGAGGAGCAGAAAGTAAAACAGTTACCCAAATTTTTGAAAAAGCACAACTCAAAGCACGTTTAAACGGAGAGGAAATAATTACTGAAATCCCTAAAGAAACAACAATCTTGAGAGCTTTAATACAAAATGGAAATCAACCGCCATATTCTTGCGAAGGCGGGGTGTGTTCTAGTTGTATTTGTAAGCTCACTAGTGGAGCCGTAAGTATGAAAAAAAATCTATCACTTACTGAAGAAGAGGTTGCAAAAGGTTATATATTAAGCTGTCAAAGTTTACCAACTACCGAAAAGGTTGAAGTAGTTTTTGATTAGGATAAATGGATAAAATTGGGATATTCTTAAAAAAAACAAAGTTCTTTAAATCAGTTAAATCAACATATTTTCACGCTAGAGTAAGAGGATAATTCAAGATTTATGAAGAAATTTGCCTTTAGCCTATTCACATAAAAGAATTTGTGATTATTTTAGTGAAAATTCAAAATTCAATCCATGATTAAGCAGTCTTTATATCAAAAGCAACTTCAAAAGCTGTCTCCTCAACAAATTCAGTTGATGAAACTTATTCAATTGCCCATTTTGGAATTTGAAGAAGCCGTAAAGAATGAGCTCGAAGTGAATCCTGCACTAGAAGAAGGTTCAGAAAAAGTGGAGGAAACACAATATGGATCTGATGAACAAGAACGTGAAATCCACGAAGAGGAGACAGAATTTATTCAGGCTGAGGATCTTAATATAGATGCTTATTTGAGTGATGATGAGACTCCTGGTTATAAAATGTATTCCAATAATCAATCTACAGATGATGAAGAAAAAGTAATTCCTTTTGCTGTTCCTTATTCATTCCATGAACAATTGGTTGATCAAATAGGGATGCTACCGCTTAATGATCATCAAGAGCAATTAGCAAAATACTTGGTAGGATGTATTTCTGGAAACGGTTATTTAAGAAGAGAACTGGAAGAAGTAGTTGATGATTTAGCATTCAATATGAATGTCATGACTACAGAGGAAGAGCTTGAAGAAGTTCTTATATATATACATCAATTGGATCCTGTGGGAGTGGGAGCTAGAAATCTTCAAGAATGCCTTTTGATACAGTTAAAAAGAAAAAGCAAAAATTTCACAAGAGATTTAGCAATTTCAATTATCGAAAATTATTTTGATGCCTTTTCTAAGAAACATTTCAAAAAAATTCAATCAAAACTTAATTGTACTGATGATGAATTGAGAGATTCTATGGAATTAATCTCCAAGCTGAATCCTAAACCAGGGAATTCTCATGGAAGCTCTGGCTTGAAAGGACAGCAGCAGATTATTCCAGATTTTGAAATAAGAATTGTAGATGGAGAAATAGAACTTTTAATGCACGGAAGAAATGTCCCAGATCTTCGAGTGAATAAAAGTTATGTGAATATGATCCAAGATTATAAAGGGAACAAGCAAAATCAAACAAAGAAAAATAAAGAAGCAGCTCTTTTTGCAAAGCAAAAATTAGATTCGGCCAAATGGTTTATAGACGCTATAAAGCAAAGACATCAAACACTAAATGTGACCATTAATGCGGTGATTGATCGTCAACGAGCTTATTTTCTCACGGGGGATGAAGCAAAACTGAAACCCATGATTTTGAAAGATATTGCCGATGTGATTGGAATGGATATTTCTACAGTTTCTAGGGTGGCGAATAGTAAATATATTCAAACACCGTATGGTACGAAGCTGATCAAAGAATTTTTCTCTGAATCTATGAAAAACGCTGAAGGGGAAGATGTTTCAACACGAGAGCTGAAAAACAAGTTGAAGGAAATAGTGGAAGCCGAAAATAAGAAAAAACCACTCACAGACGAAAAATTAGCGAAAGCAATGAAAGAGGCAGGATACCCCATAGCTCGTAGAACCATTGCAAAATACCGTGAGCAACTTAATATTCCTGTTGCAAGAATGCGTAAAAAAATCTAAATGAAATTTCTCGCAAATCTGATTTCCTTTCTCGCTCACCCCATTTTTCTTTTATCAGGAATGATATTTCTGTTTATGGCAAAAGATTATATCATGCTTGAGGAAGAGATTGCTCAAGTTTTTGGAAATATTGTACTTATCTGCACCACAATAATCCCTTTGATCGCAATTGTTGTATTAAAAAAAATGGGAATCATAAGTAGTTTGAGAATTCCATTGGCCAAAGAAAGAAAACTGCCCTATATTATCACTTTTAGCGCTTATTTTTTCTTGAGTATGCTTTTTAATGATACAAGAGTTATTCCGCAAGAAATTACCCATATTTTTAAAGCTTCCTCGTTGAGTATTGCTGTTTTACTTCTCTTACTAAAATATACAAAATCTAGTGCCCATGCCGCTGCTTGGGGTGGTGTAGTTGGAGCTTTATTGATGCTCATGTGGCAATACGATTACCCGGTCTATACCCTCTTTACATGGAGCATTCTGTTTACAGGTTTAGTCATGTGGTCACGGTTATATCTTTCAGCACATACTCAAAAGCAGGTGTACGAAGGTTTAGGAATAGGATTTTTCAGTCAAGTTGTTGTCTTTCTGATTTTTTAGATCAATAATTTCATCTATTAAATACATCAATTACAAGTAGATATTTTTTATATTTGACAAGTATTTTTGTTTTATTAACGGTGAAAAGAATCAGCAATGCCGGTAAAAACTACAGTTGAAATAAAATGTCCCAATTGCGGATTACTCAACAAGAATCAAGATTATTGTATTTCCTGTAAAATTCCCATCTCTTACCAAGCAAAAAGGAAAGAAGAGGATAAAAAAATTCGTCTAGCCAAAAAAAATAAACCAAAAGATAAGTACGATAAGCTCTTTGAGCATCTTAAAACACATCCCATTTTTATAGTAAGGTGGTTCTATTATATCGTTTATTCCATAGCATTTGTCTTTTATATGATTGCCGCTTTTTTTGCATTTATTGTAGCTTTTTTCAACGGTTGAAAATTGACAAAACCAATCTATTTTTTTAGAATATGAAAATAAAGTACCTAAAAGAACTCTTTCCATTTTGGTTTATTGGTGCTTTATGTCTGTATATTTTTGTTTTGTGGTCTCGTGTCGTGGAATGGGGTTTACCCGTATTTATCAATAATCATTTAAATGACTTTTTATGTATTCCTGTGGTACTCCACTTATCGTTATTTTTTACGAAAAGCATAAAAAAGAATTCGAGTTTCCATCTTCAATGGAAGAATATCATTCCAGTGGTTTTGCTATTTGCTTTTCTTTTCGAATGGTTTTTACCAATGATGAACTCTGGTTATGTTTCGGACATTAAGGATGTTATTGCGTATTTTTTAGGAGCCTTAATTTATCAGTTGTTCTCATACTTAACAAAATAGACACTTTATTTATCTACAATGAAAATTAACGAAAAAAAATGGAAACTAATTTCGTTTTTTCAGTTTCCATGATTACATTTGCCAAAATTCTAAAGCAAAAAATCATTGGATCAAACATGTAAAATAAAAGAAGTTGCTTCAAAATTATTTATGAAACTTGGTTTTAAAAGTGTGACTATGGATGATATTTCCAAAGAAATGGGAATGTCAAAAAAGACACTTTATAAATCTTATTCCAATAAAAGAGAGTTGATAAAAACTTGCGTTTTGGATTATAAAGAGACCATTTTTGAAGAAATGGAGCAAATAAAAAAAGAAGATAATAACCCAATTGAGGAACTTTTTAGGCTTGAATCGTTTTTTGATAATGCTATTTTTGATACTGAGTTATCGCCTTCATTTCAGCTAAAGAAATATTATCCAGAAGTCTTTCAAGAGATTCATTGTACGTTAGATGGAGATTTTGATCAATTTATGCACAATAATATTTTAAAAGGGCAAGCAGAAGGGTTTTATATGAATGATTTAGACGTTGAATTAGCGAAAATGTTTCATAAGACACTTAGAATGAATGGAGAAGCAGAGCAAATGGCGGAAGAAAAAGAAAGGCATTATGCCATTTTGAAATATCATATCCGTGCGATCGCTACGGAAAAAGGAAGAACAGAATTAAACAACCAACTTAATAAATTGTATGGTCAACATTAAAACAACCATAATGACCCTGCTGTTGATATTGGGGATATCAACAGCAAAGGCTCAAGACGAAAAATTGTCATTGAGTTTAGAGCAAGCAATCGATTATGCAAAAGAGCACAATAAAAGGGTGCAAAATGCAAATCATTCAATTCTTGCTGCACGCTACAAAAAATGGGAAACAACCACTATGGGGCTTCCGCAGATTAATGGAGAAATCAAGTATCAAAATTGGATTGAGCAGGCAAAGCAGTTATTGCCAGCTCAAATTGCTGATCCAAAGGCTCCAGCAGGTGAATTTGTAGAAATAGCTTTTGGAACAACTCAATCAATGGCTGCTAATGTAACAGTTTCACAACTTATTTTTGATGGGCAGTATTTGGTAGGACTTCAAGCAGCTAAAGTGTTTTTAGAGATTTCTGAGAATGCACTTCAAAAAACTGAAGTAGAAATTGAAAAAGCTGTGGTGAATGCATACGGAAATGTTCTTCTTACCCAAGAAATGATTGCTATTACGGATAAGAATATTGCCAATGTTGATAAATCGCTCTACGAAACTCAAAAAATGTTTGAAAACGGTTTAACTGAAGAAGAGCGAGTGGAACAATTAGAAATTACTAAGCTAAATCTAAAAAATGCTCGATCAAATGCAAAGAGACTATTGGATTTGTCTTTTGATATGTTGAATTTCACTCTAGGAAGAGACTTAGATGCTGAAATTTCATTAACGGAAAAATTGAATTTACTTAGCGAGAAAAATATCGATATGAAATTAATAGGTCTAAAACCTAATTTAATGAGTAATATAGATGTTCAGATTGCCCAGAATCAATTGAGATCCAAAGAGCTCATTAAGAGACAAGAAATTAGTAAAGGAATGCCTCAACTTTCAATGTTTTTGAGTGGTGCAGGAAATGGGTTCTCAAATGATTTTACTTTTTTCAATTCTGATCAACGATATATTCCGTCTCTACTTTTTGGAGTAAATCTCAAAATTCCTATTTTTTCTTCGTTTAGAAGAACTAAAGCTGTACAAAGAGCAGGAGTCGAAATAAGAAAATCTCAAAACGATTTAGATAATAAAATTCAAGAAATTCAACTTCAATATGATCGAGCGCAGAGCAATTATCGTTTTGCAATCGAAAATCTACAAACCAGTAAACGCAGTCTCAAACTCGCAGAAAGAATCGAAAAGAAAAACCAAACCAAATTTAAAGAAGGAATGGGATCTAGTTTTGACCTTTCTCAAGCACAACAACAACTCTATACCTCACAAAGAAGCTATTTAGAGGCTATGCTCGAAGTAATTAACTCAAGAGCCGCCATTAAATCAATCACCAACCAATAACGCAAGTAAAAGAAATTATGAAAAAGATATTAGGAATAGCCACGGTAGCCTTAGTGATGGTTGCTTGTGGATCAAAAGGGAAAAAATCTGTTGAAGATCGAATTGCCAAAGCTGATGGAGATATCAAGGTTTTAAAGACAATCAAATCTGAGCTAACGGCTGAGTCTATTACGCTAAATAAAGACATCAAAAAATTGACAGATTTAATTGTAGAATTGGATACGAATCAAAATACCTATTTAGTTTCTACAAGTGCGATTCAAAAACAAGAATTTAAACACTTTGTTGAATTTCAAGGAAATGTGACTACAAAGCAAAATGTAATCATTTCTCCAGAAGCTTCAGGAATTATCCAAAGCGTGTTAGTGAAAGAAGGATCTAGAGTATCAAAAGGACAAGTGTTGGCTATTTTAGATGATAATGGATTAAAAGAGCAATTGGCTCAGTTAAAAATCCAAACAGAATTGTCTAAAACAGTTTATGAGAAAAAGAAAAGACTTTGGAGTCAGAAAATTGGGTCGGAAATAGACTTTCTTCAATCTGAAACCTCATACAAGGCGCAGGTAGAAGCTGTTAAACAAATGGAGATCCGTTTGAGTAAAACAAAGGTTACTGCACCGTTTTCTGGGGTAATTGATCAAGTTTTTAAAGAAAAAGGAAACCTTGTAGCTCCAGGTCAAGGAGGGAGTATGTTCCGTATTATCAACTTGAGTAATATGTATATTACTGCAAATTTGCCAGAAATTTATCTTAAAAAGGTTTCGAAAAATAAAGAAGTAAAAGTAGAAATACCTGTAATAGGTTTGGAAACGACTTCTTCGGTTCGTCAAACAGGAAACTATATCAATCCTACAAATAGAACTTTTGCTATTGAAGTACCTTTATCAAACAAACACAAAAATGTTAAACCAAATATGACTGTAAAGTTGTTTGTAAATGATTACTCAAATAATGATGCAGTGATTATTCCTCAATCTGTTATTTCTGAGAATGCTATTGGGAAACAATATGTTTTTGTTGCCAAAAAGAATGCTAAAGGATTACTTAATGCTGTAAAACAAACGATTGTTACAGGAAAGTCTAAAGGTGATGTTGTTGAGGTATTGGAAGGTTTAAAAGAAAACGATCAACTTATTGTTGAAGGTGCCAGAACAATCAAAGAAGGACAATTGATCAAAATTGTAAAATAATATACTATGAGTCAGAAAAAAACCAATAAAGAATTCGGACTCTCCTCTTGGGCGATCAACAATAAAACCTCTATTTGGGTGCTTATATTTATGTTCCTTTTTATGGGATACCAAGCATACCAAGAAATGCCAAGAGAGAATTTTCCTGAAGTAAAAGAAACCAAGATATACATCTCTACAGTTTATCCAGGTAACACTGCAGAGGATATAGAAAAACTGATTACGAAACCCATAGAAGATAAAGTAAAATCTTTAAGTGGAGTAACAGACGTAACCTCAACTTCTCAGGCAGATTATGCGATTATAATTGTAGAATTTGAACCTGATAAAGACGTTGCTGATGCAAAACAGCGAGTAAAAGATAAAGTAGATAGCGAAACAGCTTCAGAAGATTGGCCAACTTTTAACGGAGCCAAGGTAGAACCGAATGTATTCGATTTGAATATCTCTGAAGAAATGCCCATTCTGAACGTGAATTTTTCAGGTGATTATCCACCACAAAAATTACGAGATTATGCAGACCTAGTTAAAGACAAGATTGAATCCTTTGGAGAAATTAAGTCAGCAGATATCCGTGGAGTACAGAACAAGGAAGTGGAAATTGCGGTAGATATCTATAAAATGACTGCTGCTAAAGTAACCATTGGAGATATTTCTAGAGCTGTATCTAATGGAAATATGACGATTTCTGCGGGTAATTTAGTGGCTTCTGGGCAAAGACGAACCATTCGTGTTATTGGAGAAATAGAGTCTCCAGAAGAGCTTGAAAACTTCGTTGTTAAAAACGAAAAAGGAAATGAAGTTTACCTAAAAGACATTGCAAAAGTTGAATTCAAATCGAAAGAGAAAACCACCTTTGCAAGAAATCTAGGAAAGCCAGTAGTTATGTTGGATGTAAAGAAAAGAGCTGGACAAAACATGGTTGATGCTGCTCAAAAAATCCAACAACTTATTAAAGAATCCCATGGAAAATTGTATCCATCGGATCTTGAAGTGACGATTTCAAATGATCAATCTATCAAAACAATAAACCAAGTAGATGATTTAGTAAACAATATCATATTCGGAATTATCCTAGTAGTTGTTGTACTGATGTTCTTCCTTGGATTTAGAAATGCACTTTTTGTAGGGTTTGCGATCCCGATGTCTATGTTTATGTCTTTCATGATCCTAAATTTAATGGGATATACCTTAAATACAATGATCCTTTTCGGGATGATTATGGGATTGGGGATGCTTGTAGATAACGGAATCGTAGTTGTAGAAAACGTTTATCGTTTAATGAGCGAAGAAGGAATGAGTCGTATGGAAGCTGCCAAGAAAGGTATTGGAGAAATAGCTTTCCCTATTATCATTTCAACAGCTACAACGGTTGCTGCATTCGTACCACTTGGTTTATGGCCAGGTCTTATGGGGCAGTTTATGAAATACTTCCCAATCACACTTTCTGTAGTACTCGGTTCTTCCTTGTTTGTGGCAATATTCTTTAACTCGGTACTGGTATCACAGCTGATGAGTATTGATGATCGTAAATTATCTTTTAAACAACTCATAATACTGTCGTTGATTTTACTTCCAATTGGAGGATTGATATTCGCTTTTGGTGGTGATTATAGAGGTCTAGGATTAGTAATGATAGTTACGGCAATATTGTTCTGGGCTTACCGTTTGTTTGTGAAAAACTGGGCTATTTATTTCCAAACCAATATTTTGGCTTGGATGGAGAGAAAGTATGAACAAACTTTGGCTTGGTCATTAAAAGGTTGGAAGCCTGCTATTTTATCAATCGGTACTTTTGTATTTCTAGTTGTAGTTATTGGTTTCTTTATACAATCGGTAAGTAGCCAAAGAACGAAAATAGAGTTTTTCCCAGACAATCAGCCAAATCAGGTAATTGTGTATATGGAGTATCCGCAAGGAACGGATATCAATAAAACCAATATCATCACCAAAAATGTAGAAGAAAGAGTTCGTCAAGTTATTGATCAAGATAAATACATTATCGATGGTGAAAACTTTATGGTGGAATCATTCTTAGCGCAAGTAGGAGAAGGAGCAGGAAACCCTCAAACAGATGGAGGTTCTTCAGCAGAAATCCCACATAAAGGAAAAATAACCCTTACGCTAAGAGAATTCAAATATCGTAGAGGATTATCTTCTGAAACATTGCGTCAAGAAATTCAAGATGCTATTACAGGAATTTATCCAGGAATTGCTATTTCAGTTGAAAAAGATGCCGTAGGTCCACCAGCAGGTTACCCTATCAATATTGAACTTTCTGGAGAAGATTATAATGAATTGATTCAAACTGCAGAAAGTATGCGTTCTTTTATCAATGAAAAGAAAATACCTGGAATTGCAGAACTAAAAATCGATGTAAATAAATCGCTTCCATCTATGGAGGTTCAAATAGATCGTAAAAAAGCAGGAGAACTAGGTTTGTCACCAGCACAAATAGGGTCGCAATTACGTCAGGCACTTTTCGGGGCAAAAGCAGGTGTGTATAAAGAAGGTGGAGATGATTATGATATCAATGTCCGTTTTGATGAAACAGACCGAAATAATATCGATCTTTTATTCAATCAAAATATTACTTTCAAAAACCCTGATAATGGGCAAATAATTGAAATACCTGTATCTGCGGTAACTAGTAAGAAATTATCGTCAAGTTTCTCGGCAATCAAACACACAGCAACTAAAAGGGTGGTAACGGTGTATTCTGCACTTTCACCAGGGTTTACAGATGCAGCCGCTATTGTAGGGCAAATTGAAGGAGAAATGCAATCTTTTGATAAGCCAGAATCTGTTGAGTTTAATTTTACAGGACAAATTGAAGAGCAAAAGAAACAAATGACTTTCTTGGTTGGTGCGTTTTTCACTGGATTATTTTTGATCTTCTTAATTCTAATCTTCCAGTTTAACTCTATTTCGAAACCAACAATCATTATGTTGGCAATTTTCTTGAGTTTAATCGGAGTATTTGGAGGAATCGTTCTTTCAGGAGCATCTTTTGTTATTATGATGACCATGATGGGAATTATCTCTCTTGCAGGAGTAGTTGTAAATAATGGGGTAGTACTACTGGATTATACCCAACTGCTCATGGATAGAACAAGAGAAAGATTAGGAATTGAAACGGGAGAATTACTGTCAATGGAAGACACGACAACTGCAATAATACAAGCAGGAAAAGCACGTCTTCGTCCAGTACTTCTTACAGCAATTACTACCGTACTAGGGCTTATTCCACTTTCGCAAGGTATCAATATCAATTTTATGACCTTGTTTAATGATTTGGATGCCAATATTTATGTAGGAGGAGACAATGTTGTTTTTTGGGGACCACTAGCTAATGCCGTTATATACGGATTAATTATTGCCACTTTCCTAACTTTAATTGTAGTACCTGTACTATTCTTAATTGTAAATAAGGTAAAACATTGGCTGAAAAGTTTGAAAAAAGCCTAATATCTAAAATGACTTTTAGTTTTTAATTAAAACCATCTGAGAAATACTTTTTCTCAGGTGGTTTTTTCGTTGTGCAAAAAACGAATGTCTTCTTCTAATGTTAATTTTTTGATAAATTTATCATTTGTATATACTTGATAATAAGGATTTAACTTAGTTTAATATGTAAGCGATTCGACAACTAATTGATATTAAAAAAGAGAATTACTCAAGAAGTCCATTTTTTGATAGATAAAACTTATCTTTGCATGCAATTCATTTAAACCTGTATTGCAAGATGAAAGCGCTTCACGAAACAAGATTCATTGGAGAAGGTCTCACATATGACGACGTTCTTCTCGTACCTGCCTTTTCCGAGGTATTGCCCAAAGCCGTAGAAATAAAAACAAGATTTACAAGAAACATTTCGCTCAATGCTCCCATTGTAGCCGCAGCGATGGATACTGTTTCTGAATCTGCCATGGCAATCGCCATTGCTAGAGAAGGAGGAATTGCCGTACTTCATAAAAATATGTCTGTAGATAGACAAGCTCAAGAAATTAGAAAAGTAAAAAGATCAGAGAGTGGAATGATTCTCGATCCTGTAACGCTTTATCAAGATGCTTGTGTTGTGGATGCCAAAAATCTTATGCGAGAGCATAAAATAGGAGGAATCCCTGTTGTAGATAAAGATAATAAGCTTATTGGAATTGTTACCAATAGGGATCTTCGTTTTGAAAAAGACGATTATAAAGATATTACAGAGGTGATGACACAAAATAATTTGATCACCACCAATGAAGAAACAACTTTGGCTCAAGCCGAAGAAACGCTGCAAAGAAATAAAATAGAAAAACTCCCAGTAGTTAATGATGAAAATCAACTAGTAGGATTAATCACTTTTAGAGATATCATCAAGATTCAAGAAAATCCAAACTCTTGTAAAGACCAATTTGGAAGATTGAGAGTTGCAGCAGCAGTAGGAGCTTCAGGAGATGTAATGAACCGTGTAGAAAAACTGCATAAAGCAGGAGTTGATGCGATTGTATTAGATTCTGCACATGGTCACCATGTGGATATTGCCAAGACCTTGGTGAGAATCAAAAAACACTTTCCAGAACTTGATGTAGTGGCAGGGAATATCGCCACGCCAGAAGCCGCAAAATATCTTGCAGAAGCAGGAGCTGATGCCGTAAAAGTAGGAATAGGACCAGGGTCTATTTGTACCACACGTGTTGTTGCAGGAGTAGGAGTACCACAGTTAACCGCTGTAATGAATGTAGCCGATGCTCTTAAAGACACAGATGTTCCAGTAATAGCCGATGGAGGAGTAAGATTTACAGGTGACATTGCCAAGGCATTAGCAGGAGGAGCAAGCTCTGTGATGCTCGGGTCACTTTTGGCAGGAACAGAAGAAGCACCAGGAGATACAATAATTTACGAAGGAAGAAAATACAAAGCCTACCGAGGAATGGGGTCAATTGATGCGATGAAGCACGGATCCAAAGATCGTTATTTCCAAGGAGGTGAAGATGATGTGAAAAAACTTGTTCCAGAAGGAATTGTGGGAAGAGTTGCATACAAAGGAACACTAAAAGAAGTGATGTATCAATTTATTGGTGGACTTCGTGCAAGTATGGGATATTGTGGAGCTCCTACAATTGAAGCGCTTAAAAATGCAAAATTTGTAAGAATAACTGCAGCAGGAATTCACGAGTCACATCCTCATGATGTTTCAATAACAAAAGAAGCACCGAATTATTCTAGATAATATTATTTAGAACTTTTTTATAAAAAACACTGTTTAGATTCCCATTTAGGCAGTGTTTTTGAATTTTAGGAAGCATTAAATAAATAGTTTGATGGATAACTCCATGTATTTTGGTAAATTGCTAGCACAAAATACAAATTATTTCCAGTAAACTAAAAACCAAAACATTTTACAAATGAAACAATTGTTGTATCTAGCGATTGCTATGGTAAGCTTGAGTTTTGCTCAAAACCCACAAGCTACTTTATTGAGCATTGGAGAAAAGGAATTTTCAGTAGAAGATTTCATGTATGTTTATAATAAAAATAGAGATTTGGCAAACCAAGTAGATCCCAAAACGGTGGATGAATACATGGATTTGTATATCAATTTTAAATTAAAAGTTCTCGATGCTGAAGAAGAGAAACTAGATACCACAAAAAGCTTTCTTAGAGAATATAAAGGGTATAAAAAACAAGTGACCAATAGTTTTTTGTATGACAAAAAATTGGATGAAAAATTTGTAAAAGAAGCTTACGAGAGATTGAAATACCAGAGAAGAGCCAGTCATATTTTGGTACAGGTAAATGCTCAAAAGAACGATGCTCAAGCCAAAAAAGAAGCCCAAAATATTTTAGAACAACTAAAAAAGGGAGCTGATTTTACTACATTGGCAAAAAAATATTCCGAAGATCCTAGTGTAAAAGAAAATGGAGGAGATTTAGGATATTTCACTACATTACAAATGGTATATCCTTTTGAAAACGCTGTGTATAATACAGAAAAAGGGGCGGTTTCAGATTTGGTTCGTACCCGTTTTGGATACCATATTCTTACCGTAACTGATATAAGGAAAAATCTTGGAGAGCGAAGAGTGGCTCATATTATGTTGAGATTTAATAACGAGAAAACGAACGTAGAAGAGCAAAATAAGAAAATAAACGAAGTATATAATCAACTAGAAAATGGGGCAGATTTTGAAGATTTGGCAAAGTCCTATTCAGATGATTATAGAAATGCCACTAGAGGTGGATTAATGGAGTGGATTGCTCAAGATGGAAGTCTAGATCCTATGTTTGAAAAGGAAACTTTTGCAATTCAAAAAATCTATCAGTACTCAAAGCCTTTTAAAACTCAGTATGGGTATCACATTATTAAACTAATGGGAGTGAATGAAATAGGAAGTTTTGAAAATGAACAAAGACAGCTAGAAAGAAAAATAGAAAACAATGACAGAATAAGAGCAAAAAAAGCTCAAATGCTCATTAAACTAAAAAATGAATATGAACTAGAGCTAAAGAAAAAACATTTCTATAGTCTTGGAAAACTCATTAATACGAAAGCGTTCACAGAGGCTAATAGCATCAAAGAACTCAATACAAAAAAATATAAGCATACGCTATTTTCTTATGCTGGGAAAAAAGTAACACAAAAAGACTTTGTTGAATATTTATTGAAGCACAAGGTTGCTTTCCAGCAAAGTAGGAAAAGAATGGAATTAGCAGAAGAAAAATTAGGCGTGTTGATTCAAGAAAAACTCTTTGAACAAGAAAAATCTCAGCTGAGTAAAAAATACCCAGAATACAGAAACCTCCTCAATGAGTATCGAGATGGGATGTTGCTTTATGAAATTTCTAAACAGAAAGTTTGGGATAAAGCAATGACAGATACTACTGGAATCCAAAACTATTTTGATTCCCACAGTGCAAATTATCAATGGAAAGAAAGAGTTATTGCCCATGAATATATTTGTAACAATAAAAAAGTGGCAAAGAACGTAGCTAAAATGCTCAAAAAAGGAAAGGGAAATAAAGAAATTACCGATCTGCTAAATAAGGAAAATGCCCTTGATGTATCTATTAAAGAAATAACGATAGAGCGAGGAAAAAAACCAAATTATGAACAGATTCCTTGGCAAAAAGGAGTAAGTAAAGCATTTGAAGTAAATCAAAAATATGTAATCCTCAATATTCAAGAAATACTAGAATCACAGCCAAAAGAACTCAAAGAAGTACGAGGAGTTGTGATATCTGAGTATCAAAAAGTATTGGAGGCAAATTGGCTTACTCACTTGAAAAATACGCATCAAATAAAGATCGATCAAAAAGTATTTGAATCCGTAAAAAAGAGTCTTAAATAAATGGTATTTCGACTTTTAAACTTTTTATTATTAGGTGTTTTATTCTCGTCTTGTGGTTTTTTTGCCGGAGATCAAGAAGCAAGAATTATCGCAAGATATAATGACGAAAATCTTTTGTCTCAAGTAATTGATGATGCGGTGCCTAAAAATTTGTCCCCTAAAGATAGTATTGTCTTTGTGAAACATTTTGTAAACCAATGGGCAAGAAAGCAGGCAATTCTAGAGCACGCAGTATTTAATTTATCAGACGAAGATCTAAATATCGATCAACTTGTGGAAAACTACCGATCATCCTTGATAAGACAGCGTTTTGAGCAAGATTACCTCAATCAGAAAATGGACACTGTTGTTACAAGGGAGCAAAAGGAAACTTACTACCAAAAGTATCAAGAAGTTTTTTTGCTTAAAGAATCCATTGCTAGAATCCGATATATACGAGTGGGGAAAGTAGCACCAGATATCGAAGAATTAAAGGAAAGACTGGAAGTTCAAGACGAAGACGATGAAATTTGGCTTATTGATTATGCAAATCAATTTGCAAAAAGACATTATTTTAAGACTGATATTTGGGTGAAAATAAACGATTTTGTGGAGGAATTACCGATAGATGAATTCCAAAAGAACATTTTATACAACACAAAAAAGGTGCTTCAATTTGAGGATGAGAAGGACTATTTTCTGTTAAAAATAGTTGATTATAAAATAAAAAACCAAATTCCACCTTTAAACTATGTTCAAGAACAAGTTCAAAGTTTAATTTTACACCAACGCAAAAAACAAATGCTACAAGAACTTGAAAATGTCTTGTTCGAGAAAGCACTTAAAGAAGGAAAATTTGAATTTTATTAGTATGCTAAAAGCAAAAATATTAATCTTGGGGTTGTTGATGAGTACCCCTTTCGTATTTGCACAAAACAAAGCCGTTATAGACGAGGTAATCGCTATTGTGGGAGATCATCCTGTTTTTTACTCAGATTATCAAGACCAAATAAGCCAATTCAAAGGGCAAGGTACAGCGGTAACTCAAGAGTTGCAAGTGGAAGTTTTAGAAACAATTCTTAGACAAAAACTCTTACTCCATAAAGCCGCCTTAGATTCTATTGAAGTAAATGATGCAGAAATAGAATCAACCGTAAATCGTAGATTAGAGTATTTCCAGAAACAAGCAGGAGGTAAAGAAGCCTTAGAGAAGTATTTTAAAAAATCTACAAAAGAAATTAAGGAGGAAATGCGCAAGCCACTCAAGGATCAAATGCTTGGGGAGCGTGCAAAATTTGCCATTATTGACGGAATAAAACAAACTCCTTCACAAATTCGTGAGTTTTTTGAGAATCTGCCTATAGATAGTTTGCCGATTATTGAAGACCAATACAAAATTGCCCAGATTATTAAAATCCCAGAACCTAGTGTGGATGCTAAAAAAGAGGTGATTGCAAAGCTGAAAAAGTTTAAAGAGCGTATTCTTAGTGGTGAAGACATGGAAACCTTAGCTATTCTATATACAGAAGACCCAGGTTCTAGCATAAACGGAGGTTTGTACAAGGGCATCAAAAAGGGAATGTTTGTAAAAGAATTTGAAGAAGTGATGTACAGTCTAGAAATTGGACAAATTTCTGATCCCTTTGAAACAGAATATGGATTCCATATTGTAAAATTAGAAGGAAGAGAAGGAGACGTTGTTGATGTACGACACATCCTTGTTTCACCAAAAATATCTGAGGAACAAATGCAAGAAGCAAAAGCATTTTTGGATTCTATACAAGTGCGAATTTCTAATAATGATTATACTTTTGAAAAAGCAGCTCAAAAATTTTCTGATGATAAAATCACTAAAAATAATGGTGGTTTAATCACAAATCCACAAACAGGTGGAAACCTTTTTGAAAAAGACAAAATGGATAATTTATTAAAATTGACTTTAAAAGACCTAGGTAAAGGAGAGGTTTCTAAGGTGAGTTTTGTAGATCTTCCAAACAAAAAAAGAGCTTATAGAATTTTATCAATTCGTGAGGTGGTTCCAGCACATACATTGAATTTAAAAGATGATTATTTGACAATTCAAAGAATGTCAAAAATGAATGAGGAAAACAAAAAGCTCGCAAACTGGATGAAAACCACCATCAAAGATATTTACATCAATCTAAAACCACAGTATCAAGACTGGAATTTTGAATTAAATTGGACTAAAAAATAGCATAAAAGGATGGAGAAAGACTTGGCGTTACTCAAAACATTGGAGCATAAATTTCAATCACTAAAATCAGAAATGGGAAAAGTGGTTGTGGGGCAGGAAGAAGTGGTGGAACATTTACTTTTATCGATTTTTACCAATAGTCATTGTCTGCTAGTGGGAGTTCCTGGTTTAGCAAAAACGCTCATGATTAATACCTTGTCCCAATGTTTGGGATTGTCTTTTAATCGTATTCAGTTTACTCCAGATTTAATGCCATCGGATATCGTGGGAACAGAAATACTCAACAAAAACAAAGATTTTGAGTTTGTCAAAGGACCTATTTTCTCCAATATCATCCTTGCCGATGAAATAAACCGTACGCCACCCAAAACACAAGCAGCACTCTTGGAAGCCATGCAAGAGAAAAAGGTAACATCAAATGGTCAGACTTATGATCTTGGAAAACTCTTTTATGTACTGGCAACCCAAAACCCCATAGAGCAAGAAGGAACTTATCCGCTACCAGAAGCTCAGTTAGATCGTTTTATGTTTCAGATAAACCTTGAGTATCCTTCTTTTGAAGAAGAAGTAGAGATTATCAAAAGAACTACGGCAAACAGAATGGTAAGCGTAGATAATGTTCTGAGTGCTGAAGAAATCTTAGAATTTCAAAGAATTATTAGAGACATCCCAGTTGCAGATAATGTTTTGAAATACACCGTGGAACTCGTTCAGAAAACTCGAACAGGAATTCATGCCAATAATGATTTTGCCAAAGAATATATAGGTTGGGGAGCAGGCCCAAGAGCTTCTCAAAACCTCATTTTGGCTGCCAAAGCCCATGCCGCACTTCACGGAAAATTTTCTCCAGATATAGAAGATGTACAAGCGGTATTAAAACCTGTACTACGTCATCGTGTGATGCTTAATTATAAAGCAAAAGCAAACCACATAGGAATAGATGATTTGTTGAAAGAAATTCAATAGTAGGATTGCTTAAGATAAAGCATTGTCTAATAGAATTCCCATAGTTTTATTCCCTACCTGATCATCTAATTATCAAGTAATTGTGTTTATTTAACTGCGTATTACGACTTTTGAAAGTCGTTATTTTGCAGTTGAACTTATTCGGCTTTAGCTATCAGCTCTATAGGTCTATTTTTGCTCGCAATAAATAATAAATGACATTGTTGTGAAAATAGTAGAACGCACCTTTTTCCCGATATTCTTAATGTTTTGTATGAATATCTTCGGACAAGTGGGTATTGGGACCTCCAATCCACATCAATCTTCAAAGTTGGATATAAGTAGTTCAACAAGAGGATTTTTACCCCCAAGAATGAGCATCGCTCAAAGAGATAATATAGCGAACCCTGCTACAGGTTTGGTTATTTATAATACCAGCACTCACTGCCTAGAGTGGAACAATGGAGACCCTAATGCTCCAGATTGGTTCAAGCCATGTGCAGATCCACAAGTGGTTGTTGTATCGCAGTGTTCTGTACAAGAAACGGGCTCTTTGTTTACCAATACTTTTCCAGGTGGTGTTACTCAAATGATCCTTGTGGATATACAAGGAGCAGGAATTAAGACGATTACTACAGATACCGTAAATGGAGTATACTTTAGCTATATAGGAGAAGTACAAAACGGAACTCAAAATTTGATTTTAAGAGCTTTGGGAACTCCTCAGCAGGTAGGAACTTTTACCTACACTATTACATTTGGAGGAAACTCTTGTACCTTTGATAGAACAGTTGCCGTACCACAGGCGAGTATGAATTTAAATTGTGCAGGAATTCAATATTTAGGAGGAGATATTGAAAATAACCGTGTATTGACTAATAGCGATGGCTTCATAATACGCATACCTTATACACAAGGAAATGGAGGTACAATAGGAGCATTGGCGGTAAATTCGACAACTATAACTGGATATACGGCAAGTACAGCCGCTGGAAATGTATCTGTAGGCAATGGAAATCTTGATTTAACCATCACTGGAGGTTCAACGAATTCTACAGGAGTTGCTCAATTTAATATTCAAGTGGACGGACAGACCTGTCAAGCTCAGAAAAATATTATCCAACCTTTGGCATCAGTGACTTCATTAAATTGTGCAGGAGCCAGTTTATCATCGGCTTTACAGCCTAATCAAGTAATAGCCAACGGAACCACATTAAGCGTGCCTTATTCTGGTGGAAATGGAGCGAGTTATCCTAGTCGATCTTTTGTAGTGAATGGAATAACGGCACAGCTTCCAGCTGGGAGTTTAGCAAATGGTAGTGGTACTTTAGTGTTCAATTTATCTGGAAATACAGGGTCTGCAGGAACACATAATCTTAATATCAATCTTTTTCATCAAAATTGTACCGTAGCTATTGTTGTTCAAGATATTTTTGCCAATGTACGATTAGTTATTGATCAAGAATCTTTCTTCTCTGGTGGTATTGGGCTTTATTCAAGCTTTAGGCAATATGTTTATGGTTTACCAAGTGTGGCAGATTATGGTTCAGATTATATTGTAAAAGTTAATGGAGTTAACAAAATGAGAAGTACTGTGAATTCTACTATTACAAATTGTGCAGTTAATCCTGGTGATGCATGTTTGCGTTCAGGTTGGTTTTCTATAGGATTACCAAATGGAAAAGAGTTAAAAGTGTACGCTACAAGACCACCAACGGCACCATCAACTGGAACAGGAAGTAACAGAACAAGAAGAAGAATTTGTAAAGATGAGGGACCAGATGATCCTGCCGCAGCAAATGATTATACTTGTACAAATCATAATGTAAACTAATATCGAAAGGATCAAAGACGAGATACATTAGATACTCAATCGGAAAGCCATCATTAATTTAACTCTTGTTATCTTTTTGGTGGTTTTCTTTTTTGTAAGTTGATTATTGAATTTATACAGATGACTTGTTCAAAACTCACTTATGAATAAAGTGAAATAAGTGAGTTTTCACAATGAATCGGCACAATAGCTATGAGTGAATTAACTCTGAAATAGTATTAGTTTTTATCCATTACAGTATATTCGTATAAACAAAACAGACGAAAATGCTTAGAATTCAGAATTTCGGAATAGAAACAACAAATGGGAAAGAACTCTTAAAGGACATTAATTTTGATCTTGACCAAGGAGTTTTTCTTGCCGTAGTTGGGGAATCGGGTTCTGGAAAAAGTCTGACAGTACTTTCGATAGCACAACTACTATCTCATAATCTTAAAACTTCAGGAGAAATCCTTTGGGAAGGAAAGGATATATTTCAGTTTTCAGAAACAGAAATGACTAACTTTCGGAAAGAACAATTGGCATTTATATTTCAAAATCCAATGCATTGCTTAAATCCCTCTATGCGTTGTGGTAAGCAACTAGAAGAAGTTCTAGAATTAAAGAGTTTTTCTAAAGACCAATGGGAGAATAGACTTAAAAAAGTACTAGATCAAGTAGAGCTTAGAGAAACGCAAAGAATCTTACAAAGTTATCCACACGAACTTTCAGGAGGTCAAAAACAAAGAATCATGATTGCCATGGCTTTGTTGTCTGAGGCTCAATTAATCATTGCTGATGAGCCAACGACTGCTTTAGATGTTTTGGTTCAAGACGAGATATTGCAATTACTCAAAAAAATACAAGAAGAAATAGGTGTTTCTATCTTATTTATTACCCACGATTTAAATCTTGCCTTTCAGTTTGCAGATCAAATTTTGGTCATGAAAGACGGAAGAATAGTTGAGCAAGGCACTGTAGAAATCATTAAAAATACCCCAAAAGAACTTTATACAAAGGCTTTGATGCTTTGTCGTCCACAAAAAATATATCAACGTCCTTTGCCTACCGTTACTCAGATAATGAATGATGAAAAACAAACCTTATCATTCAAAAAGAAAGCCTTGAATCAAGAACATATACTTTTTTCTATAAAAGAATTATGTTTTGGTTATGAGGAAAATAAAACGATACTTCATCATATTAATTTAGATGTTTACGAAGGGGAATCTTTGGGAATAGTGGGAGCTTCGGGTTCAGGAAAATCTACTTTGGGAAGATGTATCATGCGTCTTTCAGAGGAGTATTCGGGCTCCATTCATTGGAAAAATGAAAAGGAAATAAGAGAAATTCCGATATCTGATTATCGAAAAAATATTCAGATGATTTTTCAAGATCCTTACGGTTCTTTGGATGCCAGAGCTAAGGTTTCAAAGCAATTAGGAGAACTGTATCAAATATATCAACCGAAGTTGAATAAGAAAGAGCGAATCATAGCAATTAGCCAATTACTTGTTCAGGTGGGCTTAACGCCCGATTTTTTTGACAAACGCCCTAGAGAAATGTCTGGAGGGCAGCGTCAAAGAATTTGTATTGCTAGAGCGTTGATTACTGGAGCAAAGGTGCTTATTCTAGATGAATCTCTTGCAGCACTAGATGTTTCTATCCAAGCGACAATGATGAATTTACTCAATGATCTTCGAGAAAAATTTGGTCTCACCTATTTATTTATTTCTCATGATCTTCAATCCGTAAACTATTTTTGTGATAGAATTTTGGTATTAAACCAAGGGAAAATAGAAGAATTGAATTCCAGTGAAGCACTTATCAAAAATCCACAATCAGTATATACACAAAAGTTGATCTCTACGGCTTTTATTGGGTGAATTTAATTTTGGCTTTGTTGATTTAGTAATTACTAAAAAGTAATAATCATTATTGTTTTTGTGTCAAATTATATACATTTGCCACCGCAAAAAACAAAAAAAGATGAAACTCGCACTTAACTCATTTTTTGTTCTAATATTTTTTGTGTCAAATTCTTTTGCACAAGTGGGTATTGGAACAATATCACCAAATCCTTCGGCAATTCTCGATGTTACCTCAACAAATAAAGGTTTTTTACCTCCCAGATTAAGTTTTGCAGAGCTTACAGCTATCCAAAACCCTGCGGAAGGTCTCATGGTTTATTGTAAAGATTGCTGTACCAGCGAAGGAACGATCTCATTTTTTAATGGAGACATTTGGAATTCATTGAAGTTTGATGGTTGTACTTTAATTGATCTAGACAATGATGGAATCCCAAATGCCATCGATCAAGATATCGATGGTGATGGAATTCTAAATATCCATGATAATGTAACGGTGAGTCTACCATCAAACCCTGGTTTTGAAAACCTTGATAATGGTGCTAGTTTCCCTAGTGCAGGGGGGTGGACACACGTAAATCAAGCAAATGTGCCTTATTGGTCAACAACAAACACACAAGGGAAAATAGAGTTGGCAGCTGCTGGTTTTGCAAGTACTCAGCCTTATGAAGGAAATTATTTTGCCGAGCTCAATGCCAATCAATTTGCTTCATTGTATCAAGATGTTGCGGTTATTGAGAATTACCATGTGAACTGGTCTATTGCTCATAAGGGTAGAGAAACACCATGGGGAGCACCACGAACAGATGCCATGATTATCAAAATTGGTCCCATAGGGAATCTAACTGCTGTAGATACGGTTTTTACTCATTCTTCAGCTTGGAAAGTGTATTCAGGATCTTATAGTGTTCCTTCAGGAGTTACTCAAATAAGGTTTGAATTTGCAGCTTATATAGGTTATGGTTCAAGTTATGGAAATTTTATTGATGCTTTTACATTAGAACTGGAAGCTAAAGATATTGATGGGGACGGATTAGAAAACCAAATGGACCTTGATTCTGATAATGATGGAATACCAGATAATGTGGAGTATCAAACTTCTTCCAATTATATTGCCCCAGGTACACAATCTGATGCGCAAGGAAGACTCCAAGCTTATGGAAATAACGGATTAACAAATCCTACAGATTCAGATGGAGATAATCTTTTAGATTTCTTAGATGCCGATTCAGATAACGATGGGCAAACCGATATTCAAGAGTCTGGTTTTACTTTTTCTAATTCTGATAAAGATAATGATGGATTGCATGACAATGCAGATGCCACTCCAAATTCAGGATATCAAGATGTAAATGGAAAGGCCGTTAATAATTCTGGAAACAATATGCTTCCAGATGCCAATAATGGTACCGATAATGAAGATTATAGAGAGTAAATAGAAGCAATTGTATTGAGCAAGTACGTTCATGAACTCAAAATGAAAATAAAACCATCAGGATTCTACATGTTTTGCGAGTTCTGTAGAAAACAAGCTATTTAGTATAATAACTAAAAGTTAATGATGGTCATCTCCATTTTTCTTAATTGAAAAATGGAGATTTTTTTTTGATTTGATTATTTTTGTTACAATATTCAATTTTTATATATGGCATCTATTCAACAAATTATTCAACAAAAATCAGCCTATATTAAGCTCATTGTAGTTTTAGTATTTCTGAATCTTTTTTTGTTTCTCGTAATGTCTAAGCTTTCATACTTGGTGAAGGACTTTTTTACCTTTGTTTTAAATAAGGAAAATATTGGGATTTCTACAACTATCGTTGTGATAATTGGAGGAATTATGGTGCTCAAAATAATAATTTTTGAAGCGGTTTTACGCTTTAGAGATTGGATGATAGCCATTAATATACTTCTTCTATTCCTTTTTGGCTATTTTTCTGATTTAAAGGATCTAAATTTCGGAAAAAAAGAAATTTTACAAGTCTTCGTGTGTCCTATTGGTTTAACCCTTGTTATTGCGGCTCTCTTTGCATCATGCAAAGTAATAAAAAAACGAGCACGTGAAAAGGCTGAAGAAAAAGCGGGCTCTTTGCTTAATGATGAAACCAGTGAAGAGGCAGATCAATTGAATAGAAGTGATGAAGTAAAAATGATTTTCAACAAAATTTCGGAAGTAAAAAACAATAATGACGCTTTTACCTTATCCATTTTAGGTAAATGGGGAGAAGGTAAAACTACTTTTATGAATTTACTTGAGAAGGAAGTTGAGTCCGAAAATCATATTAGCTTTATTTTTCATCCTTGGAAACTGAATTCAAAAGAAGCTATTTTAAGAACCTATTTTGATGAGCTAGAACGCCATTTATCGTTCTATTTCTTTGATATCGATAAATCAATAAAGCGGTATTTGGTCAGTATAAACAGTGCCTTTAAAAAGTCTTGGCTGGATAGTGCTTTAAGTTTATTCTATCCTAAACAAACACAAAGAGAAATATATGAATCATTAGTAAAAAAAATTAATTCCTTAGATAAAAAAGTCTGGGTGTTTGTTGACGATCTTGATCGCTTGGATGCTCAAGAAATAATGGAAGTATTTAAACTCATTAGAAATACCGCAAATTTTCCAAATATGGTCTATGTTCTCGGTTATGATAAAGAGTATGTTGCTAAACAATTGAAGCGTTCCATAGATGCAAATCCTTATCATTTTATGGAAAAAATTGTCAATTTAGAATATGATTTAGGGCTTGTAAAGCAGGAAATCTTTTTAAATTATTTTATAAGAAAATTAAAAGAAATATTTCCTGAAAATTTGCAGGAAATATCTAATTTGGAAGCTCATTTTGCAAGTTTGAGACTAGGTTTAAGAGTTGTTGAAAAGCATGGTGTAAGTTCAGATGATGAATTCGATAACCTAGGAATTTCTTTTTTAAGGATTAATAATTTCAGAAAGATAAAAAGGATTCTGAATGCATTGATAATTTTTAAGCAAAGCCCGAATTTTAAATATTTTTGGTTTCACCAAGTTTTTTATCTAAGTATTCTAAAAACTGGCTATTTAAAAGCTTACTCCTGTTTAAAAAAAGATATCGAGAATTTATCCTATAAATCTATGAAAGATCAAGAAAACAAGGGCTTTATTACTGATGTAAATGAAAATATGGAAACCTTAATAAAAAAATTATATAAAGAGGATAAAAGGGGTCAAAAGGAAGTTATGTATATCATTAAAGAATTATTTTCAAAAAAAAGTGAAAATTCTGTATCTACATTGGCCATTTCTCATATTGAATATTACCATTATTATTTTAATTCGCAGATCTTCACAATTGATATCAAACATTTTGAAGATATTTTCTCTAATACTTTTGAACTCACGCAAATTGAGAAATGGATAAAAGAGGGGCTTGATAAACAGATTTACTTAATTATTGAAAATAAATTAAGATCTAATTTGGGTCTTAAGCCTTCTTTAGACTTTATCGAAAAAATATGCAGTCTGAACCAAAAAAGAGACAATGGACAGTTTATTTCAAACTTAGTTAAGCTATTAAATGATTCTTTAAGAGTGCATATTGGGATTGAATCACCAGAGCAGATTGCCGGTGGTGAAAGTGAAGAGCAAAAGGTCGTGATTGTCAATGAACATTTAGAAATTATTAAAAGTGTAGAGCAGAGAATGCAATTTTCAATTATTTGGTTTTTTCAAATTCCCGTTACTTTCTATAAGCTTATAGATAATGATCTTTACTGTGATTTTCTAAAAAGAATCCATAACTCTATAAAAAAATCCCCAGAGATTGATTTTGGAAATATAATTGGGGGTCTTGATAAACTTAGGAAATCAAGAGTAGAAAATAGGCTACTCGCAGAAAATGATGGTTTAAATAGTGAGATTATCAATTTGCTGATAAATCAAAAAAGATTAACAAAAGAGAATTTAAATGGATATATATATCATGCGGAATACCTCAGAAATTTTCATAATGAATTAAAACAAATTGATGGACTTAATGAAGAAGAATTCCAATGGTTATTCGGGGAGTAACACCCTCTCAAAAGCCAAGCGTTCAGAACCTCTAAAATAGACTTTGCCACAATAACTATAGTTCAGTTTTTTGAAAATATGGAGCATGGGTTTGTTGTCAAAGTTGGTATCCACCTTGATGCTAAAAACACCTTGAGATAGTGCTATATTTTCAACTTCTTTAAATACCCTTTTGGCAATTCCTTTCCCAAGGTATTCTGGTGAAACTGCCAAGCGGTGGATCACAAGAAAGGATTGGTTAGTTAGCCATTTTCCTACAATATCTGCATAAGCAGGCTCTTTGTCTTTTACAATCGATAAATAAGCCAAGATGGTTTCATTCTCCATCAAAACATAGCCAGAATGCGCATCAATATCCTGCTGAATAGTTTGAATATTTGGATAACCATCTTGCCATTGATTACTACCGTCTTCTTTTCTTCTTTCTATGGCTTTTTGGAGAATATGCCAGATGGTCTCTATTTGAGATTTTTGCGCTTTTATGAGTTTCATTTGATATTATGCTGATTACTTGCTAAAATTACTCATTTATTCACTACGTTCATAGTGATTTTTAGCAAGTAATCAGCATAATACCTTTGAGTAGATGAATGCAATAGAGATATTGTGTAGAGCTCTCGGGACAAAAAAAACAAGAGGTTTTATACTTCACAATCAATGAAAGCTTATTAAATACTAAATCCCTTACTCTATTTCAAATAGTATAAGGGATTTAATGTTACTCTAAAAAATAGATTTTTTTTAATGTACCCAAGTATTATTTATTGCATTGGGAAATTCTGCTGGTCGGAATGCATGCTTAGTAGTATCTACGGTTCTCATTAAATTGTTATATGTAGTTGCTCCTGCGGTATAAATTTTTCCATCCTCTGTTATGAGTCCAGTTACCCATTCAAGGGTTTTTATTGACCTTACTCTAGATCCATTAAGCGCTGATAAATTTACTTCAACAAATTTATTAAAACCAGCAATTCCTGGCACAGGATTCTGAACACCACCAGCGAAATGGAAGTTGCTTCCTCTCATATAGAGCTTGTTGTCGGAAGTGAGGACAAATAGTCTAGATCGAGCATTATCATAGTTATTGGCTAAATAGATCCTAACTATATTGGCAGTGCTATAATTTAGGGCTCCAGTTGGATCTTTTTGTATTTCTTCAAAATGTTCTACATGTTGTGCTCCCGTGTTTGAAACCGCACCACTTATACCTGCAGCACCATGCCCTGCTACATAAAGAGAACCATCGGTTAATAGAACTACCGTATTAGTAGCGGTAGCTGTCAATTGGGCAACTTGATAGTTTTGAGGGAGTCTTTTATTTACGGAAGGGTCAGCGACCCCTTCAACTTTACCAAATCTCCTGTAGTCAAGGGGATTAGATAGACCTGTACCTCCGTATAATCTTCTTCCTGTAGCCCAAATTTTATTATTTTGATCGATAAAAAATGCCCTTTCTCTAGTTGCAAAGATTGAGATAGGGATAGGCACCTGCCCATTGTTTTGATTTTTATAGTAGTCATCATCTAAATCTAAATGCTGAAACGTAGCTATATTGTCTGTAGATTGATTTCCGAGTTGCCCATAGGCCCCAGCTCCTGTTCGATAAATCTTGTGGTTATTTGTAAGTAGATAAGATGTTGCCCAACCTGCACTCACTTGTATTACTTTTTCGTTAGCGGGTAAAAAATTTGAAATAACTACAGGTGTTAGATAAAAACTATCAGGTAGACCTAGTTCCCCCAAAATGCTACTTCCAAATCCGTACACTATTCCTTGTGCATCTAATGCCAACGTGTGACTATTACCGTTACTTGTTTCTACTATTTGTGCCACATTTCCATTGTGATTAGGGAAATTAATTTTTTCAAAATCAGAATGAGGTATAGGACCTCCATTCACACCTCTACCTGCGGCTCCGCCACCTGTTAATCCTGTTGAATAAACTTCTCCTAAGTTGTTTACATATACGGAGGTCCAGCCACATGCTGAGGTAATTTTATTACAATCACAATCTTTTACCGTAGTAGAAATTTTATTTTGTTTATCTACCCCCTGTTCTTTGTAAGTTAAATAGATATCAGCCACAAAAGCATTAATAGTGGTTGTTCCTAGTGCCGTAGTATTTAAGTCTTGTCTATAAGTGATTGTAGCAGTGGTTGTAGAATTAGGTCCACTTGCCGTAAGGTTTGTTAAGGTGGGTTGGCTAATGCTCTGAATCACGTCCCCTACTACATTAACAGCTACTAAAGCGAGGTCTGTCACAGCAATAGTCGTACGAATAGTAATCGTTTGTTCGTAGGTGGCTTGTTGAGAGAAATCGGATTTAAAATTTGCTCTTAACGCTAAAGATCCACATGTAGCACTAAAATCATTGCTTTCTGCAATATCAAAACACGTTTGTGTGCTTAAGCTAAGGCTTCCTGATGGGTTGTTTGGAGCTGTAGGAGATACGCCTCCTCCACCACTTCCTGAGCAAAGGCTTTGCCAATCCGCAGTGTTATTCCCTCCACCGGTGGCCGTATATACTTCTAGGCATTTTTTAGTGGAATTATAAATAAGTAAGCCTTGGGCTGGATTTACAATGGCGTTTCTTTCTGCTTCAGTTAATCTTGGAGGCAAAAAACCTTTATTTGTGCTTTCAATATCTAATATAGCAGATACATGCGGACTAATAGTTCCCATACCTACCTGAGCGTAAATAATTGAATGAATTGCTAGTAATAGCAAGATAGTTATCCTTTTAAACATATGAATTAGTATTTTATTTGTAGTCTATTTGAGTTTTTTTTAATTACAAAAAAATTAACATTATTGATCTACTCAATAGTAAAATTGCCACAAAGTTAAGTAATATTAATAATATACTTGTGAGGAAAAATGGAAATAATGTATTAAGTATTAGATATGAATTGATTATTGCAACATTTGTATTGTTTTAATAATAAACCATTAAGGGTTGTAAGTGTAGTCTTTTATACACAAAGTAATGTTAGTGTGTTATAAGTTTTACCATTCAAAGACTATATGACAGATTTCTCTAAGATTACTAATCTTATTCGCATGTGCTGGTTGTTTATTGAAATCAAAGAAAAGAGTTTTTCATTTGTGAATTATCCAGTTCGTTAGTTTCGTAAGAGTAATGGTTACATAACTTATTGCTATTGGTCCAAATCAAAGTCATTTTCTACGATATTGATAATTTCATTTTTCTTCAGATTATCAAAACATAGCCAGAATGCGCATCAATATCCTGCTGAATAGTTTGAATATTTGGATAACCATCTTGCCATTGATTACTACCGTCTTCTTTTCTTCTTTCGATCGCCTTTTGGAGAATTTGCCAAATAGTCTCTATTTGAGATTTTTGCGCTTTTATGAGTTTCATTTGATATTATGCTGATTACTTGCTAAGAGCAAGATAAGTATAAAAAAATAAAAGAATCTATTCTATCTTTGGAAAAAGAGTCATCTGTTGAAAACACCTGAAAACTATACCGAAACCGAATATATTAAAAGAATTAATGAAGTATTCACCTATATTGAAGAGCATTTGCAAGAAGATCTTTCTTTAGAAAAAATTGCTCGCAAGGCTTTATTTTCTCCTTTTCATTTTCATAGAATTTTTAAAATCATTGTAGGAGAAACGCTCAATGAGTATATCACTCGAAAGAGATTGCAAAAAGCAGCGAATAGACTCATTCATGACAAAAATCTACTTGTAGCTTCTGTGGCTGTGGATTGTGGATTCGGAAGTCATGCAAGCTTTTCTCGTGCATTCAAGAAAAAATATGATATGAGTCCTACAGATTTTTATAAAAAAAATAATCATCGCAAGATGAATCAAATCAATAGCAATAATCATCAAATACTTGAAGAAAGGCAGCAATACATTTGTACCATTGTTCAACTAAAAAAATGGATTACTATGAATGCAAACATTGAAGTAAAAGAAATGAAACCTATGAAAGTTGCCTATATTACTTGTATAGGAGTAGGGAAAATGCCGGGGAGTTTTGAAAGGCTCATCCAGTGGGGAGCTCCAAAAGGATATATGACTCATCCCGAATTTAAAATGGCGACTTTATATCATGATAGTTTTAAAACTACTGAGTCCGACAAAGTAAGAATGAGTGCCTGTATGGTGGTACATGAAGATGTGATGCCCGATGGAGAAATAGGAACTCAAACAATTCCTGGCGGAAAAATGGTGGTGAGTAGAATGGAAATCGGTTTAGAAGAATTTGAAAAAGCTTGGACAGGGGCTTTTATCTGGTTAAACGATCAGGGTTATGAAATGGCAGAGGCACAACCTTTTGAAATCTATCAGAATGATTATAGGACACATCCTGAAAATAAATTTATTTTGGATATCTGTATTCCTATAAAGTGAAAAAATCCCCTAGATTGAGAAATGTAATCTAGGGGATTTTAGTTTAATAAATCTTAATCGATAGTTTTACTCTATTTCCGATTCAATTTTAGAAACGAGTTCTGTTAATTCCCAAGCATTTTTCACAGAAAAATCCCCAATTTTAGTTCTTCTTAAAGCAGAAAGATGTGCACCCGATTTAAGTTTTTTTCCAAAATCATAGGCAAAAGAACGAATATAAGTTCCTTTGCTACACAGGACCCTAAAATGGATATTGGGCATAGATATTTTGGTGATTTCTACTTCGTAGAAAGTGATCTTTCGGGCTTTTACCTCCACTTCTTCACCCCGACGAGCTTTTTTATAAAGCGCTTCTCCCTTTTGTTTTAGTGCCGAGAAAATGGGCGGAAATTGATCTTGTTCGCCTAAAAATGAATCAGCAATTTCTTGAATGGCTTCTTCGGTGATATGTTCAGTGGGATACTCTTGGTCTATTTCTGTTTCCAGATCATAGCTTGGAGTGGTTCCTCCCAGAGTAATAGTTCCTGTATATTCCTTGGCTTGCCCTTGGTACTCAGTAATTGTTTTGGTTTTTTTACCCGTACATATAATGAGCAAACCTGTAGCAAGTGGATCAAGCGTTCCGGCATGTCCTATTTTTATTTTTCTCAGACCATAAGTCCTACGAATCGCATGCTTGAGTTTATTTACCGCCTGAAAAGAAGTCCATTCCAATGGTTTGTCTACAAGGAGTACTTCACCTTTTTGATATTTGGTTTGTTCCATGAATTAAGAATCTTGTTCTTCGTCGTAATAATCAAATAAGAAACTGTTGTAAGGAAAACGCTTCCTGTGAATGTCTGCAATAGGTTTATAGAGTTTTTCCTTTAGTTTATTGATGTCTTCACGATCTCTTGCTGAGATAAAAATGGCATCAATATGCTCTTTGTTTTGATAATGATTTTGATAATATTCCAAAGAAAGATTCTCTCTCAAAACAGGGGTTAAATCATCTTCATCTTTTGGGGTAAAATCAAATAAATCAATTTTATTGAAAACCATCATAACAGGCTTGTCATCGGCATTTATTTCTTTTAGAATACCTTCTACGGCGGCAATATGATCTTCAAAACTCGCATGAGAGATATCTACTACATGAATGAGAAAATCGGCTTCTCTTACTTCATCTAGTGTAGATTTGAAAGATTCTATTAATTGGGTAGGTAGTTTTCTAATAAATCCAACAGTATCTGTTAATAAGAATGGAAGATTTTTTACTACTACTTTTCTCACCGCAGTATCTAGTGTGGCAAAAAGTTTATTTTCTTCAAGAACCTGAGACTTGCTCAAAGAATTCATGAGCGTTGATTTTCCTACGTTTGTGTAACCCACTAAAGCAGCACGAACCAATTGTCCTCTATTTTTTCTTTGAGTTGCCATTTGTTTATCAATGGTCTTGAGCCTCTTCTTGAGTAGAGAAATTTTATCACGTATAATCCTTCTATCTGTTTCAATTTCTTTTTCTCCAGGACCTTTCATTCCTATTCCCCCTTTTTGTTTTTGGAGGTGAGTCCACATTCTTGTAAGACGTGGAAGTAGGTATTGATATTGGGCAAGTTCCACTTGTGCAACGGCATAAGAAGTTTGAGCACGGGCAGCAAAAATATCAAGGATTAGATTGGTTCTATCCAGAATTTTACAATTCATCATCTCTTCCAAATTTCTCAGTTGCGAAGCCGAGAGCTCATCATCAAAGATTACGGTGTCTATATCCTGTTCTTTGATAAAGACATTGATTTCTTCAATTTTTCCTGTTCCAATAAAACTTTTAGGGTTTGGCTTGGTCAATTTTTGTTGAAAACGCCCAAGAGTTTTTGCACCCGCTGTAAACGCTAGAAATTCTAGCTCATCGAGGTATTCCTGAGCGGTGGTTTCATTTTGAAGCTGGGTAATTACCCCCACAAGAACAACACGTTCTTTTTTATGTTTTTTTATTTCTATAGACATAGAGTATTTTCTTGTTTATGCCAACCAGAATGGTAAAACTCTCAAGGCAATAAAAAGCACAGAAAGACCATAAAGAATCGTTCTTGTCTTCATGACTCCTGCAGTAGGATTCTTTTTTGTTTTAGAATGAGCAATAGTTACAAATACGGCAACTAATACCATCATCATTGGGTGTTCTACAAATCTTAATCTTGCAGCCTTTTCTCCCATATAACTCCCAAAATTCATGATGTGAGGAGAGAATAAAATCAGTCCGAAGAGCAATTGAATATGCGTAAGGATTAAGGCGATCAAAGATAACTTTAGGTCCTTTACTCCAAATTTTTTCTTCAATAAACCAATTGTGGAAGTAATAAATGCAATAAAGATAACCATAGCCACTAGGTAGCTAAAATGACTGTGTAGAGTTTTGATAAATTCCATGTTGTTTGTCTTTTATTTTCAAATGTAATAAATTAGCCTAAAGAAGCTGCCATTATTAATTTTTTCATTCAAAAAAGTTGTCAGAAATACAAGTAATCTCTCGAGAAAATATCAATATTCAGTTTTACCAAATCTGTGTGCAAGATGCTAAGGTCTATGCGCAACCTTGGTATTTAGACATCGTTTTTGATAAAAAATGGGAGTGTTTGGTGTTTGGGAATTATGACTTTGTGTTACCAATTTCTCTCCAAAAAAAAATGTTTTGGAAATTTGCTCAACTTCCTATTCTTACACAGCAGTTAGGGATTTTTCCCAATAAAAATATTCCAGAGGAGGTTTTATTAGCTTTTTCTGATAAATTGCAATCTCGCTATCATTATATAGCTTATTCTTCGGTTCAAGATTTAAAATTAGGGAAGGCTCAAGAAAGAACAAATTGTATGCTGTCATTGGCGGATTATCCTCCAACAGGGAAAAGAGGGGAACGACTTAGGCGTGCCATTCGCTCTGCGGTAAAAAACCATATTATTGTTCAGCCCTCTACAGATATCGAAACAAGTTTAACTTTCTATTTTAATAATTTTCATTTTACAGGAGCTACC
Source organism: Flavobacteriales bacterium (assembly GCA_025210805.1). Lineage (NCBI taxonomy): Bacteria > Pseudomonadati > Bacteroidota > Flavobacteriia > Flavobacteriales > Flavobacteriales bacterium. The sequence goes on along the minus strand of JAOAQX010000003.1, from coordinate 20,132 downwards.
TTAAATAGATCTCAAGAAAAGCAAATGAGAAATGTTTTGTCTCAACTATTTTCTTGTGGAAAATTAAAAATATACCAAGCTTACAGAGAAAATGAACTTGTAGCGATAAATATGTGGTTAATACATAAGGAAACTGCTTACTATATGGTTTCTATCTCGAATGAAGTTGGGAGAAAACATCGAGCGATGAACTTACTGGTTCATACTTTTATTGAACAATGCGAAAATGTCAAAACGATAGATTTCGAGGGATCCAGTATAGAAGGGGTAAAACGATTTTTTAGGAGTTTTGGAGCCGAAGAAGAACGTTACTATTTAAATACTCAAAACAGACTTCCTTACTTTCTCCAATTTATAAAGAGGTAGTATTTATAACAAGTAATTGGTGTGTGTGATTATCTATTAGATTTTTCAATTTCACTCCATCGGCTATTGAAATGATCTTTAAAGCTACCAGAGATGGGGATAATTTCATCTTTAATCACAATTTCTTTAGAGTTAAACTGGTCAATCCTGCTCAAATTGATAATATATCTACGATGAGTTCTCACGAGATAGTCTCTGGTGTTCTCTTCAAGGAACTTTGGAATACTATTTCGTAGAATATAATTTTGATCATCGTAGAATAAGATAATATAATTTCCTTCAGATTTTACGAAGTGAACTTTCTTCAAATCAATTTTAATCTTATTTCTGTTGCTTTTGATATAGATAAAATCTGGTTCTTCATCCTTTTTCGCATATTTTTCAAGAATCAACTTAATATTTGTAATCACATTCGTCTCAACGAAAGGTTTCATAATATGCGTCTCTGCACCAGATCGAATAATCCCTTGAAGTGTTTTAGAATCATTGTATGCGGTGATAATTACAAAGGGAATTTCTAAGTCTTTGAGTTTTTTTCCGAGCCAGAAACCATCGTTTTCACCTGCTAAATTGATATCTACTAATACTAAGTCAACTTTAGACTTGTTTTCACTAATCAGTTCATAAGCTTTCTCGGCAGTTGGCTCTGATCCAATGAAAGCAAAGCCATTATTTTTTATCATAATTTCTAAAGCTAATCTTGTTAAAGTTTTATCTTCAACAATGAAAATTCCAAATTCTGTATTCATTTGAGTTTATAATGGATTAGACTTTTGTTTGGAAATGTAAATAAAAAATATCAAAAGACAATAATGAAATAGGTGGTTATTTCACATATTGGCTTTCCCAACGTGAAATAGTATTTCGGCTTACTTGGTATTTTCTTGCGATTTCACTGGTTGTTAAATTATTGTCTTTCTTTTCTTTTAATATCTTGCTTATTAGATCTTTATCAAAGCTTTTTAACGATTGATACATCTCTTTTGAGTACTTGCTGTCTAGGTGTTTACTGATTTCACTATTTATAGCAATTACATCTTTTATATTCTCAATAGTATCAATTTTGTCTAATAATTCTGTACTTTTAAGAGAAGAATGAGACTTCAGCATATCCTTGAAAATCCTCTTATGATTTACATCATTTATTTTAGGAATAATCTTTTTTTTTTCAACTTCATTATTCGTTGCCCCATTATGTTTTTTTATCCAGCGATAAATGGTTGTTTTTGGAATCGAATATCTATTGATGATTTCCTGAATTTCCAATTCCTTTTTTTCTATAAGTTCAAGGATAAAAGTTTTTATTTCAGGTGAATAATAGTTTTTTCTAAATTCAGGATATACTTTTTTAGTGTTTTCTTTTGGTGCTTGAGCTCTAGCAGAAGATGGACTATAAATTTGTAAATGTGTGTGGTAGAACATGAATAGATTGTAGTCTAAAATCTTACTCCACTTTAATAAAACAGAGGCATCTAGACTTTCGCTTTCATACATATTCATAAGTTCATTATGGTCACAGTTCAATAGTTTTGTTAAATCGAAATTATCGAAATCTTTATCTTGAACTAATTCAAAAATAATCTTACCAATATGGATTTCTTTAAATTGGTTACTGTTCATAGTATGTAAAATTGGTGCGTGTATATTTATATATAATTACTAATATATAAAAAACAATAGATAGTTGAATTATTTCTTCAGTAATTGTGAAGAACCCCCTTATTTTTGTGATTTATGTGCTATAAATAAAAAAAAAAGAGTGTTACACCTTAGTGTAACACTCTTCGTATTTTGTCTATCTTCTTAATTATGGATTAAGAAGAATTTGGATGATGCTTTAAGCATTTTCCATGTTTTTTTGAACTTGCTCCCAGTTAATCAAATTCCAAAATGCATTGATATAATCAGGACGACGATTTTGAAACTTTAAGTAATAAGCATGTTCCCATACATCAAGTCCTAAGATTGGTGTACCACTACATCCAATACCCATTAATGGGTTATCTTGATTTGGGGTAGAGCAAACTTCTAGTTTTCCGTTTTTCACACAAAGCCAAGCCCACCCAGAACCAAATCTAGTAGCAGCAGCAGCGTTGAATTCTTCTTGTAGTTTTTCAAAGCTTCCAAAATCTCTATCAATTGCTTCAGCTATTGCTCCCGATGGTTTTCCTCCACCGTTTGGACTCAAAATATTCCAGAAAAGACGGTGATTATAATAACCTCCTCCGTTGTTTCTTACTCCTCCAGGAAGGCTCTCACCCTTTGCCATCATTTCTTCAATACTCATTTCGGCATACTCTGTACCTTCAATGGCTGCATTGAGTTTTGCAGTATATCCTGCGTGGTGTTTGCTATGGTGAATTTCCATAGTCATTGCGTCAAAATGTGGCTCTAATGCATCGTATGCATACGCTAATTGTGGTAATTCGAATTTCATTTTTTTAATTGTTTTTTGGTTGTTGTTTTACGGGTTCATACAAATGTAAACTTTTTTAAGAATACATTTTTATAATTTCCTCTACATAAATTTTAAGTGATTGTCCATCTACCGTTTGTTCTCCTAGTCTAACAATTACTAAATCCAAATCTGGAATTACGGCAACATATTGTCCAGAAAAACCCTGCATATAATAGAAGGGCTTGCTGTAATTAGATTCTATCCACCATTGGTAACCATAATTTCCTTTTTTATTACTGGCTTGGGTAGCAATATCAATATAGGGAGCTGGAACAAGGTTTTGTCCATTCCATTTTCCTTTTTGTAGATACAATTGTCCTATTCTAGCAAAGTCTCTTGCGGTTGAGTTTAAACAACAAAAAGCGATTTCCTCACCGCTTCCTTCAAGGTGCCAGGTTGCATCTGCTCTTGCACCTAAAGGTTTCCATAATTTTTGAGAGGCATATTCTGCAAGGGTCATTCCTGTTGCTTTTTCTAAAATCATTGCCAAAAGTTGAGTTGCCCCACTTTGGTAAACATATTCACTACCCGGTTCTTTTACTACTTTTAGGGAAAGCATTTGATTTTTTATATCGTCACCATAATAGGCTCTTACCGTACTTGAAGGTTTGCTATATACTTCCTCCCACTCTAAACCAGCTTGCATACTCAAAAGATGTCGTATTTCTAGTTTGTGGTTGAAATATTTTTCTTTATCAAGTCCTTTTCCAAAATCTGGAAGAAAATCTGTTACAGGTTGAAAAACATTATCAATTTTATTGTCTTTCATGGCAATTCCAATTAAAGTACTCACCACAGATTTTGCCATAGAAAAGGAATTTGAAGTGACATTGATACCTCCTTTTCCCCAGTATTTTTCGAAATCTAATTTTCCTTTTTGAAATACTAAAAGAGCTACACTTTCTTGATTTTCAAGTTCTGAAGTGATCTTTGTGTTCAGTTTTTTTTGATTGTATGTGGGGCTCAGTTGCCATTCTTGTGTCGATCCTTTAGAGACCGTGGCAAGCTCAAAATCTTCTTTGTCAAAAATGCTTGCTTTGGAACTCCCTGACAAGTAAGTGTTCTTCCAAGCTTTGAATAGGTAGGTATTCCCAGACGAAAAAATGTAAATAATACCGATAATAAAAAGAGAAACAATTGAAATAAGTACCTTTTTCATAGATCAAACTATTTTTAAGATGTTATAAAATAAAAAAAGCAAGTTAAATGATTTATTCCAATTATTGAAATTTCGGAATCCACTCTGAAGAGAAACGATGAAAAATTTTAATGACATTGCCAGTTCAAATGATTTCTTTGTAGGGAAGCGAAAAAGAAATTTTATCGAGAACTCGTTACATTTCATCAAAAATCACTTCCGGATGGGTGGGGCAGAGTTTATTCCGGGATCATTGGGACTGAATTGACAAAATTTTATTGAGAACTTTTAATATAAAAATAATATTCAATATTTTCCAATAATCTCTTATGGCTGGCTAAGTTATTTACCTTAATTTTGTTTCTGTAATGAAAGGAAAAGCTATCAAGAATTGATAATTTCTTTCAAAATAAATATTATGCTTACATTCAATCAACTAAAGAAAAACTTAAAAAAGCCAACAGCAGGTTTTAAAGAAATAAAAGTAGCCATACTTGGAGATTATGCAACACAGTTTGTAAGAAGAGCTATAGAAGGCTATGCGATAGAAAAGGGTTATAAATTGATTGTTTTTGAGGCGGATTATAATCAAATTGATCAACAGATAGAAAACCCCAATTCTACTCTATATGAGTTTGATCCTCAATACACATTCATTAGTCAATCTTCTCCTAAACTACTCAAGAAATTTCAAAAATGCAGTTCTGAAGAAAGAGAAATATTTGCCCAAAATTTTATCGAAAAACAAAAAGATTATTATCAAGTTTTAAAAGAAAGAACCAAGACGAAAGTGGTCTTTGATAATTTTGTGGAGATAAACGATTCGGTTTTTGGAAATTTCGCCAATAAAATAGCGAATTCCTTTTTATTCCAGCTTAGGAAAATCAATTTCTTGATGATGGAAATGGTACAAGAACTCCCAGATTCTTACCTTCTAGATCTTTTGAGTCTTCAAACAGAGCTGGGAAATGAAACGGTTTTTGATGCAAAAATGTATGTAAATGCCGATATGGCTTATGGTTTGGAATTTATTCCACCTTTGGCAAACGGATTCACAGATATTCTTGCCTCTATAGAAGGAAAATTTAAAAAATGTCTGATTTTAGATTTGGATAATACCACTTGGGGTGGAATTATTGGAGACGACGGAGTAGAAGGAATCCAAGTGGGAGATTTGGGAATAGGAAAAGCCTTTACCGAGCTACAAACTTGGGCATTGGAATTGAAAAATAGAGGAATTATTCTAGCCATTTGTTCAAAAAATACAGAGTCTGTTGCTAAAGAACCCTTTGAAAAACATCCAGAAATGGTGCTTAGATTAAGTGATATTTCTATGTTTGTTGCAAACTGGGAGAATAAAGCCGATAATATTAGACATATCAAAGAAGTACTCAATATTGGGTATGACTCAATGGTATTTTTAGATGATAATCCTTTTGAAAGAAATATGGTAAGAACCAATGTTCCAGAAGGGATTACTGTACCCGAATTACCAGAAGACCCTGCAGAGTATATGAGTTATATTAGAACGCTCAATCTTTTTGAGACGGCTTCTTATTCTGAAAATGATAAAAAGAGAACGGCTCAATACCAAGAACAAGCAAAAAGAGCTGTTGCACGTAAGAAATTCACCAATGAGGGCGATTTTTTACAAAGTATGGAGATGTCTTCAAAGGTAGAGGAGTTTAATAACTTTAACACTCCAAGAGTTGCTCAGTTATCACAGAGGTCTAATCAATTTAATCTACGTACAATTCGTTACACCGAGGACGACGTAAAACAAATGGCGGAGGATGAAAATGTGATCGATTTAACCTTTACACTTGATGATAAATACGGGGAAAACGGACTAATTTGTTTATTGATTACTAAAATTAAAGATCAAGAAGCCTTTATTGATACTTGGATTATGAGTTGTAGAGTGCTCAAAAGAGGGATGGAGTTGTTTGTGTTGAATACTTTGGCAGAAATAGCAAAAGAAAAAGGAATCACAAAACTTGTGGGAGAATATTTACCTACTCCAAAGAATGCTTTGGTAGAAGATCATTATAAAAATCTGGGATTTGTTTCAGAAAATGGACTTTGGGTATTAGATTTGCACAATTTCGAACCAAAAAAATGTTTCATTAGTAAAAAATAAAGCAATGACAATTGAAGAAATTTTAAAAGAAGTTAACGAGATTTTTATCGACGTATTAGATGATGACGATATTGAGTTAGATATGAACACCACTGCCGATGATGTAGAGGATTGGGATTCATTAACACATATTCAGCTAGTAGTAGCTACAGAAAAACGCTTTAAAATAAAGTTTACAGCTCAAGAAATTAGAGAACTTGCCAATGTTGGTGAGTATTGCGAACTTGTAAAACAAAAAATGGCTTAACACCATTTATTATGTAAAACAAAAATAACAAAGGCATCCTAGTTTTAGGGTGCTTTTTTTTTGCTATACTATTTATGGTGTGTTAATTTAACCATAAGTTCTAGCTTCTTTTTCGGAGGTGTTTACTTGGCTTAACATCCTCATTCCCCTCCCGAAAAATCGGGACAAGCTATTCAAAGAGGGCTTAAGCAGTGAGTAAATTAACAACGTAAGCGGTATAACTTCCCCCTTCCTCCCTTCGAATAGCTTGTTTGGATATTTCGGAAGTAGATCGATAATCAGTCAGTGATAACAAATTTGTACCCCACCCCACGAACCGTCAAGATTTGAATATTTTCATCTCTTTCTAGCCTTTTTCTCAGTTTAGAAATATGCACATCCAAGGTTCTGCCTAAATATGTGGTATTCCCGTTCCATACTTTATTGAGAATAGCGGCTCTTTCTAAAACAGAATTTTCATTCTGAATAAAATACAAAAGTAAATCTGATTCTTTAGTAGAGAGTTCTTCGCTTTGGTTTTCAAAAGTTAAAAGGAGTTTTTTGGGTTCGAAAACATAATTTCCTAATGCAATACGTAATGATTCCTTTGGTTCAACACTTTTTTTACGGTTTTTCTTTCTGAGGATGATGTATAACAACACCAAAATAGTTACCATCAGAAAACTAATAAGAACTTTATAATCCAATGAATAATCAATTATTTGTTCGTTTTTTGTTGGGACTTCCGTGAAATATATTTGATAACAATCTTTTGGGAGTTTTCTTAGTTTACAAGGTTCTAATCCTTTTTCTCTTTGTCTATTGGAGTAAAAACTATAAACTATTTCATCAGAATTGCATTTTTTTACTTCTACAATATAGTTTTTGGTAAGACCGTATTGCGAATAAATTTTATAAACCGCTAAAACCAAAAGATCGGGTTCAAAGGCAAATTCTCTATCAATATCCATTCTATAAGAGTGTTCATTTTTTTGGATAGGTAAAATCCTAGAAGTACTATCCTCAAGCATCAAAAGAAATTCGTGCCCGATACTTCTAAAGGAGATTTTTTCTAATTCAATTTCAGAATTTATTTGCCCAAAATTAAAGGTAGAAATCATGCTCAAAAAAAGTAGTAATATAAAATGTGATTTGATCATATCAGAATGGATGGTGGCGGCTGTTGTTTGTCAATTTTTTTTCTAAATTTTAGCCTCTTTCGTTTTTTTGATGAAATTGTTTTGTGTTTTTTTTTGGTAAATATAAACTAAGAAAATAGGTAAAACCACCATGAAAACATTAAATTACAAGCGATTTACATTAATTTACATTGCTTAAACTCTTTTTGTTCCACTTGCTGCTACCTTCACCCTGTTGAACCAAAAAAAATATTTTATGAAAAATTATTCAAACTTACTTTTAGGATTTATTGTTTTATTGTTTGTTTCTTGTGCATCAAAAAATCAAGAAGAAATACTGGTAAAACAGGTTGAAATTAAAAAAGAAAAACAGCAAGAACCACATCGTTTTGGAGGATGGTATTGCCCCGATAATCTCCATGGATTTCCTGCGGTAAATATTCAAGACTGGGAAAAAGTTCCCGTAATTCAAGGAAGAATGCCTAGCGAACAGGAGGTAAAAACAGAAGCATCATTAATCTATGTGAATCCCAAAGAATATCCCGATGCAAAGATAATAAGCAAGCAATTTCCAAAGTTGGGAAAGTTTTTTAATAAACATACGCAAAGAGAAGAATTGGTAATTGTAATCCAGGGTTTTACCGTGCAGAAAGATACTATATTAGGTTTCCGTTATCTAAATGGAGGAAATGGAAGTTCTCGTTTTCACGAAATACAGTTTTTGAGTGAAAAGGAGATTCAAGAGATTCCTAAAAACACCTTTGTTACTGGTAAAATAGAAATTATTGCAGGAGAAAAAAAGATATGGAAAGTATTGACAGATATGAGTTATAGAAGAGAACTTCAAGCTTTGTTTGATCCTAAAAAAGAGCTTTCAAAAAAATGGTTTGAGAAAACCAATGTAAATTATCATTACCCTAAAGCTAAAACGCCCACAGCTACTTTTGGAGATAAAATGTTTGGAAGCTATTATATTCAGAATGATTTTCAAGAGCACAATTTTACCATAAAGTTCTTTTTAGATTTTGATCAAAAAACCAATACTACTCATTTAGTTTATGCCTGCGGACCTTTTGAAAAAAATGATTCCGAAGCACAAAATCAACTCGTGAAATGGACAGAACAAATAAAAATGTTGGCAGAAATGAAAATGTATGGGGCTGATTTGGAATAATTTCTAAATCGGTACGATTTCTTTAAATTTACCACCAGAAAAACATCACACTCGCTCATGAAAAATCTACTATTCACACTTTACCTGCTGATAGCTCCATTGAGTTTACAGGCAAGTTTCTCTATAAGTGGTAGTGTAATCACACAGTCTGGGACGAATTCTAGTCTCGATGGAATACAAAACCTTAATGGTGTTTCTGTTTCCACCCAAAACAATATTAGGGTGTATAATATTGGAAATAGGAGATTGGTAATCAATGGTAATTTAACTATTGACCCAGAGACAGAAATGCTCATTGTGGGTTATGCTTCGGGAGAAATGTTAGTAGTGCAAAACAATGGTAGATTGACTATTGGAAAACAAATTACGACTAACGGATTCACGAGATATAGCGAAGGAATGGCGATATATTTAGAAAATTGCCCATCGGGTTTTACAGATCGTGTTAGCTTTCGGAATAATGCACGCCTAGACTGGTATGGTGGTGTGATATCTCAATATGCAGGGAAATTTGGTTTTTATCAAAATAGTGTGCGTGTGAGAATATTCTCAGAAAATGCCAAATTGATTTATCGCTCTGTAGACCCTCAAAACCAAATAAGGCAAGAGACTAATGATTTTATTGCCAATGCATTTACGTTTATTAATGGAGATTTAACGGTAGTTGCTCCAAACGGACAACTTAATGGGTATAATCCTATTCATTGTAGTGGGGCAATATCATTCTCTGGTGCAACACCTAACCAAGATGTGATATTTAACGGCTACCGAGGTGGAGGAAGTGGGAACTTTAAAGATATTAAATTTTGGCAAGGAAGTCGTCCTGTTTTTTATAATACCTCAACAGGGTCTAACTTGAAAGCAGGATTTCACTTATCAGGTGGTTCATCTTATGGTATTGCAATGGTTTATCAAAAATTACAAGTCAAAACCAGTAATCAAGATGGTTCTACAATTGAAGGTGCAAAATGTTTTATTAGAGACCATAATAATGGAAACAGACAAACGTATAACAAAGAAGGACATATAGTAAACAATACTGCCGACAAAACTTATACTTTGCTTACTGATAATTCAGGCGAATCTTCAGTAGAAGACATCTTATTGGGTGCTGTTGTGGTGAACACAGGAACAGGAGATGGAGTGAATACAGGAGTGTATTCTTGGGATTATAGAGGAAAACAAAACAATAGTACAGATTTATTTGATCTGAATTTCTGGAACTACGATCATTTATATCTACAAGTACCTAATGTGCAGCTTAAGGGCGTTGAAAATAAAATAGTACAGGCTGCCTTAATTAAGGATCCATTTATTTCAAAAAATAAAAATGCAGCATCTGCAATCACAGGAATCTCCTTAGTTCATAATAGCTCAAATGATGAAGGTACAATTACCATTTCTGATTCTATAAGTCTTTGTGATCTGTATGATTTTATTAAGCTAGATAAGGTGAATAATAATCTAGAAGAACCAGAAATAGGAAGTTTAATGGTCAGTGTTTCTGAAAACACACTCAATATTGGAGATTATACCCTCATTCTTCAAAATGGAGCGAAGCTGAACCCTTGTGATAAATATCAAAAAATTGTTTCAAATAAAGTTTCTACCATTGCCAATGTTTCAAATAACTTAAAAACAGCTTTAACTGATCCTAATGGGAATTATAAGTTGATCAGGATGATTGGATTGCTCAATGCAGATTTTGAAATACAAGAAAACGGCGGAGGGAACACTTTAGCTTCGGGAACCAATGCATCGGGAGCGGTGAATATAACTGTTCAAACCAATACAGATTCCTTGAGTTTGTTAGTCACCAAAACGAATTTTACGAACTGGAATGCCGACATTGATATCACTACTGCAGATGTGTTCAATTTTTATATCACACAATCTTCTTTGGAGAATTCTCTTGGAACTAATGCTACTTTGGAAAAACAGGAAAATGAACTCTTTCTTTTAAAAAAGATATTTACCAAGAATACCGCTCTAGCTAATAGATTTTCTGGTGTAGATAGCACAACAGTAACCATCAATTCGGTAAGTCAAAATGGGATCATAAACGCAACGCTAGAAAAACAAGAAGAATTGATTAATTTGCTCAAGCAAGTGCTTAGAGAAACTTCAAAAATAGAAACTCAACTGGAGGAATAGTTCTATTGTTTTAGGGGTTGAAGGATGATTATTTCTGTTATTCTTTCTGAATAAAAAAAATCGCTTTTATTGAGTTTTTCTTTATAATAAAATAATTTAAAACCAGTTAAAAAACGCAGTTATATGCTTTTTTTAAAAGTGCTTTACGGTAGTTTTGATTATTACTCATCAAAAATTGAAATAATGTTAAGATTCTTTTTATTCCTATTGCCTTTCACTTTTCTGAAAGCAAATGACACGATCGTAAACCTACATCTGATTCCTCCTATGGAGGATGTCTTTTATTTACATGATGAAACACATAGGCTGGCATCTGAAAAGGATCTTCATCCTCAACTAGCAACTTTTTATATAAAAAAAAGAAAAGTTACTAATATGGTAATAGAAGGAGGTCATGCAACGGCTTATTTAGCCAATCAATATTTGAAAACGGGTAATAAAGAGTGGTTGTGCAAGATGGTTTCTGCTAAAATGGACCCAGTATTTGTCAATACGCTTAAAAAGGTGCGTAAATTATCAAAATCCCAACATCCTGTAAAATTCATAGGAATTGATGTTTATAATTATAGTGGAGATTGGCTCTACGCCATTCATGATTTTCTTGGAAAACTAACGATTAAATCCCAAAAAATGGAATGCATTCATCACTCTATAGATTCATTAGTGAATTTTTATACACAAGTAGATCAAGAGAATTTTGAAGAACTGAGTCTTCAAGTACCGTCTAGGGATTCCATATATAAATTGAAACGTGATTTTAAGAATTATTTTTACCAAAATCAACAAATTTTTCAAAAAGGACTGACAACGAAAGATTATTCTGAATTGGAATACATTTTAGTTTCCGATAAAGATGATTATGGCAAGCATGAAGATCAAAGGAATCAATGGACGAATAAAAATTGGATAGAAAATATCCATCATTTTATTCAACTCAATCTTGCTCATGAAGGTAATTTTTATGGGAAATTTGGTTCAGGACATATACGATATGGTCTTAGTGGAAAAGGTAAGTTCTCTAAACTACTTAATGACTCAAAAGAGTCTAAGTTTTATAAAAAAGTAGTTCTTTGTAATACCGCCTATCTGAACTCTTATTATGACGGTAAAGATGAGGAAGTTACATTTACTAAAGAAAATAATTACACTTACGAAATTCCAAGAAAAAACTGGAAAAAACGAAAACATCAAAACTATTGGTTTCATAAAAGAAAACTTACTACTCAATCAAAATATGAGGTGGTACAAAGAAAATTTAGAAACTTCAAAGCAAGCTTTATTATTTATATCAAAAATGACACACCAGCTGTTTCAAGACTAAAATTTTGTGGTGATGGTGGGTGGTAGCTGTTGATGAAAGATCTAAAGTGTTTATGTGTAAGTATTTAATCATTACTAAGAAAGATATCACTAAAAACAATATTGAGTAAGTCTTATGGTTTTTTGAATTCGTGAATTTCATATTGATCACCGATCATTTTGCGTAAATAAAAACCGTTTGGGCTCGGGATCAATCTGCCTTCAAATTGCATAGATAAGTGCTCGGACATTTTGTAGCTCCCTTCTAAATTCAATGCTTCATCGAAAATAAGAACGGTGTATTTTCTCTGTTGAACAGGACTTGCGATAAAATCATCTGTTTCATTGTACGCTAGACCTTCAAGCATGAGAACATAAAATTTGTGGGTAAACGGGTTAAAAACCATCGAGAAAAAATAGTCATTTACCGTTAGCTCTTTTCTCATATTATTTAGATGATAAAAGTGCTCATCAAAATCTTTAAAATCAAAAGACTTTTTGGAATAGGCTCCAGTTTCATCAGAAAAAATATGAAACTCTGGTGTAAAAGGAGATAAAGTGATTAAGCTATCGCCTTTAAAGAGTCTTTCTTTAAAATGGACAAAAGGAGCTTCAATTTTCCTTTGACACAAAACCTCATCGTATTCATCAAAAAAATGGATGCTACCATCTTTTAAATTGAGTTTTACCAGTGCTGGATATGTACACATTGTATCTACAATGGTATGCATATCAAGAAGTCCGTCAAGGTGGGATATTCTACCCACAAGAGTGTGATTGGCGTAGCTTATTGGGTTGATATGTGTTTTTGAAATTGCAAAGTACTTCCCATTGTGATTATTGGCTAAGTCATATCGTTTGAGGTGATTTTTAGAAAATTCAAAGAAAACATGCGCTCCATTTGTGGCTTCATAAGAAGGTTGGATCAAAAAGGAATCTTTTCCTATCACAAGGAATTCTTCTATATGTTGATGATTTTCCATAAAAACTTCTTGAGGAATTATAAACGAATCTACCTTAATGGTTTGCTTATTATGATAGGAAAATTTATCAATCCATGTAGGATCTGTTTGCCGAATGGCATATACATAGCTTTGATTATTTCGATTCTCTATAAAATGAGTGACTACGGGAAAACGAAATTCAAGATTATGATGTTCAAAGGGAAAGGAAAACGTTTTCTTTGATTGATATTCTACCTGAGTATATGTAGGCTCTTGAGCAACTGTTTTAGCTACTGAGAACATAAACATTGCTATAAATATGAGTCGTATTTTGTTCATTGGTTGCTATATTCGATTATTGACACTTCCGTAAAAGTAAGGAATTGTATTAAAACACATTTTGAAAAAAATAATTTTAGCCTAGAAGGAAAAAGATTAATTTTGTTTGATAATCAAAAAACATAATGGACATTTGAAAGCACAAATAAAAAACTCGAAAATAAAGCAAAGATTACCAAAGAAATAAGAGGAATGTGATTTTTGTTTTAATGCTTGATTCTATTCAAAAACCCTACTTTTACTAAACAATCAATTTCAAAATTCTGCCATAAGACAAAAGCTGTAATACTATACTATGACTTTTTAGATATTTTCGTAATATTATAGTATGACAATTGCTGTTTCGGGGGAATTTAAGACAACAGAAATAGTGAACTAAACAAAATATACACGCCCTAAGTAAAGAAAAAATTCACATTAGATTCAAGATAGAAAACCAAATTCGTAATTTTGCCAAAAGTTAAGCAAATGCACACCCAAGGCAAACTCATAATATTTTCAGCTCCTTCTGGAGCGGGGAAATCCACAATTATCAACCATATTTTGGAGAATTATCCCAGTCTTACCTTTTCTATTTCGGCTTGTAGCAGAGCACCAAGAGAAGGAGAGGAAGATGGCGTTCATTATTATTTTTTAGGAACAGAAGGCTTTAAGGAACAGATAGAGCAAGATGCTTTTGTAGAATGGGAAGAGGTTTATAAAGATAATTTTTACGGAACTTTAAAATCTGAACTAACAAGAATATGGGGTAACCAACAGACTGCTGTTTTCGATTTGGACGTAGTGGGTGGAGTGAATCTCAAAAAGAAATTTGGTGATCAAGCTTTGTCAATTTTTATCAAGCCTCCATCTATTGAAGTCTTGGAAGAAAGATTGAGAAGTAGAGGTACCGAAACCGAAGAAAAGATTCAAATGCGTATTGGGAAAGCCGCAAAAGAGCTGGAATATGCCAAACATTTTGACTGTATTGTGGAAAATGATATTCTGGAGCGAGCACTCACAAAAACCAGTTATTTAATTGAAGATTTTATCTCACAGAAAACACAATTGTCATGAAAATAGGTTTGTTTTTTGGTTCTTTTAATCCCATTCATATCGGGCATTTGATTTTAGCCAACTACTTGGTAGAAGAAACCGATTTAGATGAGGTGTGGCTGGTAGTTACTCCACACAATCCTTTTAAGAAAAAAAGTTCATTGCTTGCAGATCATCATAGATTGAGAATGGTGGAAATGGCTTTAGAACCTTATGATAAACTCAAAGCATCTAATATTGAGTTTGGACTCAAAAAACCTTCTTACACCATTGACACCCTTACTGTTTTAAAAGAAAAATATCCTAAACACGATTTTTCTATTATTATGGGAGCCGATAATCTAAATCATTTTCATAAATGGAAAAACTATGAGCAAATTTTAGAGTTTTATAGCGTTTATGTGTATCCACGCACCACAGGGAAAGTTACAGAGCTAGATGCTCACCCAAAAATTACCCGAGTAAATGCTCCTATTATTGAATTATCAAGTACCTTTATACGCCAATCTATTGCTGAAAAAAAATGCGTAAAACCGATGTTGGACACCGCAGTATGGCAATATATTGACGAAATGAATTTTTATAAACCCAAACCTACATTCTAATCATGGCATTATCAAAACAACAAATAGCCCAAAGAATAGCCCAAGAACTGAAAGACGGATACTATGTGAACCTCGGAATTGGAATTCCAACCTTGGTTGCCAACTATATTCCAGAAGGAATGAATGTAGTCTTACAATCTGAAAATGGATTATTAGGAATGGGTCCTTTTCCTACGGAAGATAAGGTGGATGCCGATATGATCAATGCAGGAAAACAAACCATCACGACATTAGATGGTTCTTCTATTTTTAGTTCTGCTGAAAGTTTTGCCATGATCCGTGGACAACATGTTCATTTAACAGTTTTGGGAGCGATGGAAGTAGCCGAAAATGGAGATATAGCCAACTGGAAAATCCCAGGGAAAATGGTAAAAGGTATGGGTGGAGCAATGGATTTGGTAGCATCTGCTAGAAACATCATTGTAGCCATGATGCACACTAACAAAAAGGGACAAAGTAAACTTCTTAAGGCTTGTAGCTTGCCACTTACAGGAGTGGAATGCGTAACAAAAGTAGTTTCTAATTTAGCCGTTCTGGAAATCAAAAATGGCGCTTTTTATTTATTAGAAAGAGCACCAGGAGTAAGTGTAGAAGAAATTCAAGCTGCCACAGAAGGAAAATTGATTGTGGAAGGAGATATTCCAGAGATTCAGTTTTAATTTTTTTAGGAAAAAATAGAACAAACCCTTTGTGTTTTTACGAAAATACAAAGGGTTTTTTTGTGTTTGAAAATATTGTTATTCAGATCTTTTTGTACTTATTAATAGTAGTCTCTGTTTTAGATAGTAAAAAGAAATCCATTTAACTCTAAAACAAAGTCGATTATCGAAATATCTTAAATCGACAGAGGTTAAAAAGTATTTTTGCTATATGAAATACTTGATTATTATAATTTTAGCATTTGGGGTAAACAGTTTGAAAGCTCAAAATCTATTAGACTCTACGGTTTATGAGAGTAGAATAGAGCAACCTAACCGCAGTATTTTTCCCGATTTTGATACCGATGGAGATTTAGACATCGTTCAATCTTCTACGGAAGGAACTTTCCTGATGAATCATGAAGGAGATTTTTATTTTAAAAAAGAAAAATTAGTAGGAATTTCTAATGATTTCCAGATTTTAGCTTCATCGGATTTTGACGAGGATGGAAAACTGGATTTTTTAGGTTCTCAAGATAGTACTTGGATCATCTATTTTCAGGGAAATAATTTGAACTTCACACCGTATAGTCTTAATTATAAAGGGGCATTTTTAAATTACGACCTTCTAGACATCAATGGTGATAATAAAGATGATATTTTGTTAGGAAGTGATACAGGAATAGTCCAACTGACAAACAATGGAAATCAAACCTTTTCTGAACTGATCATAGATACGCAGATAACGAATACTCCCGTAAAATGGCATGATATGAATACCGATGGTACTTGGGATATTCTTTGTACAGAAAAAGTGGATAGTTTTATGTATCTACAATATTTATCTAATGCAAATAGTCAGAGTAAAATTATTTTAGATTCTGTACAAGTTTTCGCAAATCTTTCGAGCTGGCAAGTGGATTTAAAAGTGCAAGCAAATCAGCTTTTTATAAAAGATATTGACTATAATGGGAGTCAAGAATTTATCTTGGTTTACAAACAAGGTTTGAATCTAAACTCTATCATATTTAACTATTCAAACCAAACAGTACAGAATAGAAAAAAGCAAGCTTTAAGCATAGGAGCACAGTATTTTGTTGAGGCTGATTTTCAGGATTACAACAATGATTCCTTGGTGGATATTTACTTGTATAATCACGATTTTTGCTCTGCAAATGAGATCGGAACTACTATTGGAGTCATGGACTCAAACTGGAATTACACTTTTACACCAGAGCTTCAAGTGATTTCCTTAGGATATCATGAGAAAATGTTCTATACCAAAATGATAGATTTTGATCAGGATGGAGAAATGGATATTTACAAGAATATTCATCCTTATAATGCTATGGAGATCAAAACAATGTCTAAAGGAAATTACCAACTCAATAAGTTGCCGCAATATCGGGAAGCTAAGTTTTCTTCTACAAATAACGGGAATTTATACGGAGCGGAGGTTAATGAAAGAGGGCAGCTTATTTTTTCGCATCGAAATGCTAATGGTTTTAAGCAGCATAAAGTAATCCATGAGATGTGGTTGTATGGAATGGAAATACAACTTGAATTTAAAAAGAGTCCGAATTATCCTTACCAAGTTTTGGTTTTAAATCATAGGAAAAATTATCAATTTGAAGTCAGAGAATCTTTTGCGTGGAGAATAGATGGGAATCATCAATTGCAACCCATTTCTTTAGAACCAAGTCATCTTACAGGAGGTTTTTATAGAAATATATACCCAACGGAATTTAATAATGATGGAATGATTGATTTTGTAGCGGTTCTAAACGGAAAGTTGTTCAAATATCAAGCAAACAATATACAAGGAGGTTTTATAAAGTCTGTATTGTATCAGCATGTTAGTGTTCAGAATGCAACCTATTTCTATGCTAAAGATCTTAATGGAGATGGTTGGGAAGATATCATTTATCAAACAGCAAGCGCACTTCATATTCTTTGGATGAACAATGGAGCAGTTCAAAGTAGCTCGGTAAGGAATAATATAGGAGCAGAAAAACTGTTGGCAATAGCAGACTATGATCATGATGGAAACGTGGATCTACTAAGAAGTACAGATTATTTTTCTTTTGATGCTAATTCTGCATCCCAAATTTCATATTCACCTCAATATCCTATTAATATAGGAAGTCATTTTCAAGGTGGAGGTTTTTGGGATTCCGATAATTTATACGACCCCGTTTTTAACAATAACGGAAACAGTATTCTAAGTATTTCTACAATGGATACAACTTATAATTTTGGTGCAAAAACCAACTATTTTTTCGATTCTTTCGACTATGATTCGGATGGACAAAATGATTGGGTTGCAGTTCCTAAAATATCTTATGGTTACCCAACTCACAATGCTAATAATGAGAGTGCTATTGTGTATCGATCGAATATAATGGTTCCTATTATTAATTATAATATGAACCAGAGTTCTTATTTGGTAGGTGATACTTGTTTCGTAACAGTTCAGCAAAACCCTTATGAGGTTCTAAGTTTTTATAAGAACGGGAATTTCGTTTCGGATTCCACTTTTGTATGGAAAGATATTTTAAGTCAGTCAAGTACCCAGCTTCAAATGATGCTTCAAAGCCCTTTTGGAAAAGATTCTCTCAATATCACCATATTGGCAACAGAAGTGGGGATTGATGAAAATGATCAGCAAGAAATTGATATTTATCCAAATCCTACTCATGGAGTACTGCATATAAATTCCGATGCTCAATTATGGAAAAGAATGAGCATACACGGTATGAGTGGAAAACTCTTGATGCAATCTACGTATAAAAACCAATGGGATATTAGTCAACTCTCCAAAGGAGTTTATTTCTTGAAATTATCTAATGGAAGCAAAAGCGTGGTGACTAAAATACAAAGGGTGAATTGATTGCTTTTCTCGATACAATTTTTGATTCCATTGCATTTCATCAAAAACCACTCGAATTGACAGTATTGTATTGAGTATGTCAGTTCGAGTGAATTTTCTGTAGAGCAACGGAAGAAAATTTTTATCGAGAACTCCTCAGTATCTCCAACCTTTTCTCAGAATAAAAACCATTTTAGTAATTGTGAAAATCATATAAATACTTCATTAGTAGGTGTATATTGAATTATTTTTTGTAAATTTCTGTTAAATTTTAAATAATCATCAATATGTACTACTTCAAACTACTTTTTATAAGCCTATGCGCCTTGAGTTTTTCTAACCTTTTCGGACAAGGTAATTATGAATACTTAGATATTAATAATCAAAGGATTCCGCTCCAAAATGATGGAAGGGCGTTTTTGAGATTAACTGGACTACCCGAAGGCTCCAAAGGTTTTGAAGAATCACAAATTCCGAAAGGAAGTAATAGATCTACCATATTTAGTCAGGATTTATGGTTAGGAGCCTTACTTTCAGATAGCAGTATTAAAGTCTCTGGAGAGCTTACATATTCAAAAATTGAATTAGGAAAAAGAAAAGCAGGTATTTCTGACTCAGAAAGAAATACAAGCTCAAAAAAAGCAGTTTGGAAAATATACAGACAAGAGATTATAAAACATAGAAAACAATATAAGGATCCAGAATACATCATGCATGAGTCTATTCTTAATTGGCCTGCAAAAAAGAGCACGGATATAGTGAATGAGGATGAGCTTGCACCATTTCAAGATATGAATAATAATGGATATTATGATCCAGAAAATGGTGATTTCCCTTTGATACGAGGAGAGCAAGCCGTATTTACAATATTTCATTATGATGATCCAAATAATTCTAATGCCTTGAATGGTGTTCAAGTGAACCTTATGCTGTATGGTTTTATAAACAGAGGAACTATTTTGGATGATATTATATTTGCTAATTATAAGATTATCAATAAAAATAAAGAAGACTTCTTGGACTTCCGTTTAGGGAACCTTAATAATTATTCTTTAGGTCAAGGAGTTGTTAGGCAAATTGCATCAGATTCTACTACCAATTCTTTTTTTGCATACAATCAAAAGTTTCTTAGTCCGAATAATGGAGTAGATCAGACACCAGTTTATGGAGTTCGATCATTGTCAAATACTTTAGATTATTCTTTTTCTCTTCGAAGAATTACCAATTCTCCAATTGGAATTCCACAAACTAAGGAAGACTTTTGGAACTATCTCAACGGAAGATTTAAAGATTCAACAACCATTGCAGATCATTATCAAAGTCATGAAAGTAATAAATTTATGTATCCAGTAGGGAAAAATTGGACAATACCTGGATATTCATTAGAGTTCAATGTCGGAATACACAATTTAGGAGCTTTGCCAGCGGGAGAGTCTACATGTATAGATATGGCTTATATCTTGGCATCAAATACCCAAAAAAGCACGCCCAAAACGATAGAGAAATTCAGAAAAATGGCGGCTGGCGTAAAAACTATTTACGATTATGATTATTCGGGTTGTTATGATACCGATGAATTTTGGTTCGTAGGAAACGAAGAATACAGCC